>JACMJX010000317.1 GCA_014380425.1 Chitinophagaceae bacterium
ATCCCGGCATAAGAGCCGGTACCGGCAACGGCATTTACCATCAGTTTATCGAAGGGCTGGACGAAGGAATCACCTATTTAAGGGCAAGGATATTATTAAAGAACGGGGCGAGCGTATATACAGAAACACTCCAGGTAATTAGTTCCGGCTTTAAACCCTTATTGTTTTATCCTAATCCGGCGAACACCACCACCTCTTTAAAATTTATACTGCGTTCGGCCAGTGCACGGGAAGGGCAAATACTTTTCTTCGATATTACCGGCCGTTTGCTTATGAAACTACCTGCAAGGGCAGGGAGTGTAAATATATCAGCGTTCCCTGGCGGAGTTGTTATCTACCGGCTTGCCGATGTTAAAGGTAAAGTGCTTCATACGGGAAAGATCCTGGTGATAAGGGGTAAGCAATAAATAAGCTCTTAATGCCATTCGATAAGACTGATGGTATGTTCCAAGTACTCTTTGTCGGCAGCATCAAATGCATCGAGCGCTGTGCTGTCCACATCCAGAACAGCCACTACTTCATTACGGCGAATGACCGGTATTACTATTTCCGAACGCGAAAGGCTGCTGCAGGCTATATGACCAGGAAACTTCTCCACATCAGGAACTATCAATGTTTTAGCTTGTTGCCAGCTGGTACCACATACTCCGCGGCCTTTTTTAATTCTTGTACAGGCAACCGGTCCCTGGAAGGGCCCAAGTACCAGCTCTTGTTCTTTTACCAGGTAAAACCCTACCCATAGCCAGCCGAATTGCTCCTTCAGCGAGGCAGCAATATTTGCGAGATTGGCTATCAGATCCGGCTCGCCATCTATCAATGCCACTATTTGTGGTATCAGTGTTTTGTAATTCTCTATTTTTGTGCCCTGGTTTATTTTAAGATCTTCTGCCATGCAGTAAAGATAATTCATTCCATACTGCCAGAACTGAAGGGCAGGAAGCTCTAAAACATCGATATGAGCGACAGCTTAAACTGGCAATGCAGGCATTTCAGTGATCTGACCGCAAACGTGCTGTATGATATCATGCGCGCCCGTAGTGCCGTATTTGTTGTAGAGCAGAACTGCGTATATCTTGACGCGGATGGCATCGATCAAGAATGTTATCATTTTTGCGGATACAACGGAAAGGAGCTGGTAGCATATACAAGGCTTATTGCTCCGGGCACCATGTATCTCGAGGCTTCCATTGGCAGGGTGATTACCACTGCTAGTTATCGCCGCACGGGATTAGGAAAAGAGTTGATGACGCTATCTATTGCGAAATGCAGGGAACTCTTTGGTGCATCTCCTTTAAAGATCGGTGCGCAGTTGTATCTTGAAAAGTTCTATAATAGCTTTGGCTTCAGGAGAATCAGTGACGTTTACCTGGAAGACGGTATCGAACACATTCATATGCTGCTTTCCGTATGATCATTCAAACCCCATCAATTTAGCCGCTATTTCACCAGCAACAGGTGCCAGTGCCACACCCATTCCATTCATCCGGACTGCACAAAAAACACCCTGGCTTACTTCCTTTATTACAGGCAGTTTTTCCGGTCCCATGCCCATAATTCCGCTCCAGCGGTCAGTGATTCTGTATTCTTTATCGCGTAGCAGATGATGAGAAAGGAAGCGCTCCAATTCATCCTGAATATTAGCCGTGACCTGCATTTCTGTTGTCTGCTCCTGGTTGAATGCTGTATTCCGGGCGCCGCCCAGCAGCACACGATTGCCCAGATTGCGGAAATAGTAATAGCCGCCATCGTAGTGAAAAGTTCCTTTAAAAGCTAGTCCGGGCACTTCGCTGGTAAGCAGTACCTGGCCCCTTGCAGGAACAACGTCCAGTTCTGGCAGTAGTTCGCTGGCAAAGGCATTGGTGCAAACCAGCACTTTGGATGCCTTCAATTCAGGAGTATTGCTGGTATGCAGGGAGATAAGACTGCCTGTTCTTTCAATGCTTTTCACGTTTACCGAAGTAAGTACGGTGACGCCTAATGATTGAACAAGCTGGAGCAACTGCTGGCATAATTTGCCAGGATGAAGAGAACCTTCCAGTTTGTTTTCAATCAGATGACTCACATTCTCGAACCCGAACTTCTCGATCTTTTTATCCGCAAGGCGGAAGGTAGTTCGGGAACCGGTTACCGGTTCAATCAGTTGATTGATCCAGGTCGACTGAGTGTGGAGCTTATCTTTTTCAATAGTATCCTTGCCGGCTGTTATCAGCTCGTAACCACCCTGCAGGGTAAAGTCGATCGTGCTTGGGACAAACACTTTCTGTATTTTCTTAAGGCCCTTGTACCGCATAGCAACAAGTTCCACCATTTTGGCAGTATTCATCTTTTCTGCATCTTCCAGAAGTTCCGTGACACTGCCAAAGCATGCAAAGCCTGCATTTCGGGTGCTTGCCCCGGTTGGTATGATTCCCTTTTCCAGGATAGCAACCGAAAGCTTTGGATGCTTCCTCTTAAGATGCCAGGCACTCCATAATCCAGTGAATCCACTACCTATGATGATCACATCTTTAGGTGCATAAAAGCTTTGTTTTTCCCAGATGGAAGTTTGCATCTTGTAAATTTAGTTATAAAAGGAAAATATAGTATCGAAGTTCCGGCAGGGAAATTGCGGGGATAGTACTACTTTAACTCAAAGAACGGAAATGAAACCCCAGGACTATAATAATCATATCAGATTCTATCCGCTGCATCATTATATATTTTATCCGTTAAAAGCTGCTTTTATTGCGGCAAGCGCTACCTGTATTTTCCGGTACCCGGAAGATTCACTGATATGGATGGCCATTACCGGAATACTGATCATGACTACTTTTCTTTCCCTACTATTGCGTCAGCATTATGCGCTCACGCTGCAAAATCGCCTGGTTCGTATGGAGCTGCGACTTAGGTACTATATCTTGACACAAAAAAGACTGGAGACTATAGAAGAACAATTAAGCTTCGGGCAATTGGCCGCATTGCGATTTGCTCCCGATGCGGAACTCGCATCGCTAGTGCACCGTGCAGTAAATGAGAACCTGTCATCTACCGCAATAAAGAAGGCCATCAAAAACTGGGAAGCGGATTATATGAGAGTATAGTGCGTCTTATTTCTATCCTTTGTTCAGAATGAAAACTGTTCCCGCAGGGTCTGTTATCCAATGCATGCCTTCTGGTATCTGTTCCAGTTCATCGCAGGTATTCGTACCGTTCAACCTTAGATAATCCGTGGCCGTTTCAACTTCATCTGTTTTCAGTTCCAGCCATACTTCGGAGTGCGAATAGTTATCGACGCAGTCAAGCCAAACAATATTGTTTCCAAATTTCACTTCGTGGGTTCGGGAAACAGTAGGATTATCGATAGGCTTTTCAGCTACTTCCAGTTTTAAAACATCGCGGTAAAATAAAAGGGTGGCCTCATATTTACTTTTCGGAATCTTGATCGCTATATTTACGCCTCCTTTAAAAGCTACACTCATACTTTTGATTTTATAAGATTGCAAATTAACCTGATTTTCCTTAATTGTTCACCAGTTATTATCATAGTTTTGCGGTCTTATGAAACGGGCCTTTGCTTTATATAAAAGTGCGTATGGCGGCTTAGCCCCAGCTACCTGGTGGCTTTCGCTGGTGATACTGGTAAACAGGTCTGGAACCATGGTTGTGCCTTTCATGACACTTTACCTAACGGAGAATAAGCAGGTAAGCATCACGAAAGCTGGCCTGGTAATGGCCCTTTTTGGAGCTGGTGCTGTAGTGGGAGGCTTTTTAGGTGGCCAGCTTACAGACCGCCTTGGCTTTTATTATATTCAGCTAGCTGCGCTCGCCGGCGGCGGCGTTATGTTTTTTGTCGTGGGTCAAATGAACAGCTACCCTGCTATTTGCATGGCTACCTTTGTACTTAGCCTTATCAACGAATCCTTCAGACCTGCCAACTCCGCCGCAATAGCTCATTACAGTTCGGAACATAACAGAACGAGATCTTATTCACTTAATCGCCTTGCCGTCAACCTGGGCTGGTCGCTCGGCGGGGCGCTTGGAGGATTTATAGCTGCCTATAATTACCAGTTACTATTCATCATCGACGGTTGCACGAATATCGTGGCCGCCTTTCTTCTATGGCTGTTTCTCTCACCGTCGAAAAACAAATCGACGCCCTCGGGCAGCCATCAAAGGGAGCAAGGCTTTGTAAGATCGGCATACCGTGACAAGCCCTATCTGATCTTTATCTTTCTCACGATCTTGTTTGCCTACTGCTTCTTCCAGGTGTTTAGTACCCTTCCGGTATTTTATAAAAAGGAGCTTTATTTAAGCGAGCAGTTCATAGGAGCGCTTATGGCCCTGAACGGCCTGATGATCACGTTCATAGAAATGGTAATGGTGTTTAAGCTGGACGGCAGGAGGCATAACCTGCATTATATATTCTATGGGGTGCTGCTTACCGGGGTATCCTATTCCATGTTCAACCTTTCAATAACACCCGTTCTACTGGCTATTACTGCTATGGTGCTTGTTACAGTGGGCGAAATGCTTTCCATGCCCTTCATGAACTCGTACTGGACAAGCCGCAGTCAGGTGCTGAACAGGGGACAGTATGCCGGGCTGTACACGAGTGCATGGTCAGTAGCGCAGGTATTAGCACCGGCCACCGGAGCCATACTCGCAGAAGTTTACGGGTTCCGTTTTCTCTGGTGGTTTATAGGAGCCCTTTGCCTGGTAACTGCCGTAGGCTTCAAAATGCTGCAACGGTACGAGAAGAATACTACATCACAGCTCACCCCGGGAGGCAGTATATAGTTCATACCAATCCTGATGATCGAGCTTTATGTTGAAGGCACTGGCGATATTGCGAATCCTCTGTTCGCTAAAAGTGCCTATTAGTGGTAATGCATCCAGCTTTACCAGCCATGCTACTGCCAGCGATTCGATATCGGCATCGTATTTCTTGGAAACCTCCTGCAGTTTTCTTCTTACCCTTACAGCTACTTCGTCGGTTCCATTGGCAATTCGACCATCGGCGAGTGGTGAAGAAGCAAGTGGCCGCATATAACGCTGTTTGATATAATCTATTTGGCCGTTATCGAGTGCCGCTATATTTACCAGGTTAAGATCGATATGATTGGTGACGATCGGGCTTTTAAGGTAGGAAGCGAGCAACTGGTGCTGGAATACGGTGAAGTTGACCACCCCAATATTCCTGATCTTTCCCGAATCTCTCAGGCGCTGCAGCGTAATGGCCGTTTCTTCAAGATTAGACAGCGGGTCCAGATGGTTCAGAAGAAAAATGTCTATGTGATCTGTATGTAGTTTCTTTAAAGAATTATCTACACTCTTTATGATATGCTCCTTCGAAGTATTATAGTGTTTGATGCGTACGCCCGGCTGGCTGGGATGCGGAAGAGTAAGGCCACATTTGGTGAACAATACAATGTCTTCCCTCTTAAAAGATTTCTGCTTGAGCAGGTTGCCGAATATCTCCTCGCACTGGTAATCGCCGTAAATATCGGCGTGGTCAAACGTATTGATACCAAGTTCCAGGCAAAGGTTTACGATTTTCTCCATTGTTTTAGGCGCATTTCCAACTACGTCGTGCCACCGGTAAAATCCATACACGGCGGGAGACACTTTAGGCCCTGAATCACTTAGGTATATTTTTTCCATTACTTTTTTTTACGAACTGTTCACAATTATCGCATTAATATGATTAAGATGCAAATTAAGTTAGTGGGCCGGCTTATGAATGCAGCGAATGCCTAAATGGCGAATTAAAAATTATCAATTAAATTGTTGCCTCTTAGTATAAAAACGAGCAAGTGGCAAGTGAAAGAAAAATAAGCGGGGGAACAAGATTGAAAGACGATCGACTCACACTGAAAGAGCGTTTTGAAGCATTGCGTTTAATACCTGCATTCTTTAGGCTGGTATGGGACACCAGCAAAAGATTAACATTGCTGAATATCCTGTTAAGGATCGTACGGGCTTCGATACCGCTTGCTATTTTATACGTGGGCAAACTCATCATAGACCAGGTAGTACTTTTGAGTAGAAACGATTCCTCGGTTTCCACTGATTATATTTGGAAGCTAGTTGCAGCCGAATTCGCCCTTGCAATTGTATCAGATGTTCTCAGTAGGGGTACTTCATTACTTGACAGTATGCTCGGCGACCTATTTGCCAATCACACTTCTGTTAAGATTATGCAGCATGCCGCTACGTTAGACCTCGATCAGTTCGAGGATTCTACATTCTACGACAAGCTGGAGAGGGCACGACAGCAAACTACGGGGCGCACGGTGCTCCTTAGCCAGATCCTCGGGCAGGTGCAGGACATCATCACGATGGGGTTTCTGGCCGCAGGCTTGCTGGCCTTCAACCCATGGCTGATATTGCTATTGCTCATTGCCATTGTACCGGCTTTCCTGGGAGAATCTCATTTCAATAACAAAAGCTATGAGCTCTCCCGCAGCCAGACGCAACAGCGCAGAGAGCTGGACTACCTTCGTTACCTGGGTGCCAGCGACGATACCGCCAAAGAGGTAAAGATCTTCGATCTTTCAGATTTTATCATTACCCGGTTCCGTGCCCTTAGTAACAAGTTTTATCGGGATGGTAAGCGCCTGGCAACAAGACGTTCCAGCTGGGGCGCTTTTTTCGCTTTCCTGGGAAGCGCAGGATATTATGGAGCTTATATCGTTATCATTTCTCAAACGATCAATGGCCGGCTGTCTGTAGGTGATCTTACTTTTCTTGCCGGCTCCTTCCGCCAACTGAGGTCTTTGCTGGAAAGCATATTGAACAGGTTCACTGCTGTTTCGCAGGGTGCCATTTACCTGAGAGACTTCTTCGATTTCTTTGCTATCGAACCCCGCATCCTCCCATCTGCTTCCCCTTTGCCGTTTCCAAATCCTATAAGGGAAGGGTTTCGTTTCAACGATGTAGGATTCAAATACAGCAATTCCGAACAGTGGGCCAACCGTCATCTGAATTTTACATTGCATGCTGGTGAAAAACTGGCGCTGGTAGGCGAGAATGGAGCAGGAAAAACGACCCTCGTCAAGCTACTTACTCGCTTATATGATCCTACGGAAGGGAGTATTCTGCTCGATGGCATCGATCTGAAAGAATACAACCTGCAGGAACTGCGGATGAATACAGGTGTTATTTTTCAGGACTACTTGCGGTACCAGATGAGTTTTTCGCAGAATATTGCAGTAGGTAATATCAGCGAATCGGAGAATGCCGCGCTTATACAAGCTGCCGCTGAGCAAAGCCTTGCACATGCGCTTGCGCTAAAGCTTCCTGAGCAGTATGAGCAGAAACTAGGGCGCCGGTTTAACCAGGGTATCGAGCTTTCTGGCGGGGAATGGCAAAAGATAGCCTTGGCGAGGGCTTATATGAAAGAGGCACAATTGCTGATTCTCGATGAACCTACTGCCGCCCTGGATGCAAGGGCGGAATACGAAGTGTTTCAGCGATTTGCCGACCTCACCAAAGGCAAATCGGCTATCCTAATCTCGCATCGTTTTTCTACGGTGAGAATGGCCGACCGCATAATTGTACTGGAAAAGGGCGAATTGGTAGAGATCGGCACGCACGAGGAACTTATCAGTAAAAGCGGACGGTATGCCGAGCTGTTCCACCTGCAGGCGATGGGTTACAGGTGAGTTCCGTATTCGCTTACCGGAATTTCGATGATGATCTCGCAGCCGTTACCAATAGAGGAATGAATCTTACACGTTCCCATAAACAATTCTGTTCGCTTTTTTATATTTCTTAAGCCAATCCCTCTTTTAACCCGGTCGATATCGAATCCTTTTCCGTTATCGAAAATGCGCATGGTTATTCTTCCATGTTCCATCTTTACGCTGATCTCTATTCTCGTTGCGTTGGAATACTTCAGAATGTTCTTCAACTGCTCCTGAAGAATACGGAAAAGATTCAATTGAATATCGTTGCTTACATCGATCGTATCGCTGAACTGATTATACGATGCAATGATCTCGTATTTATTGTTCACATTAATACTATAGAGCAGGGTATCGAAAGCTTCTTTCAACGAATTTTCTTGAAAGGAAGCAGGGGCAAGACTATGAGAAAGTCTTCTGATCTCCGCCATCGCCAGTTTGATATATTCCTTCGATTTATCGATCCATACTTCCGCCTGAGAACTGGAAGGGTTATTCGTCATGCCCAGAGCAAGCTGCGCGGTGGCGAGGATTTGGTTGACATTGTCGTGCAGTTCTCCTCCTATCTGAAATCTTTCCTTCTCCTGTGCCTTTATGATCGCCTTGGTTATTTCCTGATCCTGCATCTTCAATGCCTTTTCCACTTTCAGGGTTTCAGTTACATCCGTTGCAAGTATCAGGCGTGCATCTTTTCCGTCGAAATTGATTTTATTACTTTCCACTTTAACGAAGATGATATCTCCGTTCTTCTTGGTATGCCTTACCAGTCCTTTGTAAAAAATGCTCGTTTTTCTTTTATTGTTTAAAACAATCTCTTTCACCATTTCGGCGTCTTCCTTCGGACGAATCTGGATAATGTTAGATGCCAGGAACTCTTCGCGGTTGTACCCGTAATGCCTAATAGCGGCTTCATTAACATCGAGGAACTTTAAAGTGTCGCTGTCGAATACCCACATAGGCATAGGACTGAGGTGAAAAAGATTGCGATATTTTTCCTCCGATTCCCGTAGTCTTTCGCCGATACGTTTTCTTTCCATACTGTAATCAATGCTTTTATAAAGCTGCGAAGCATTGACCTCTTCTTTGAAAAGGTAATCGGAAATGCCCATGGAGAGCGTTCGGATCCCGAATTTCCTGTCCAGATAACCCGTTAAAACAATCACAGGAGAAGAGCTGGCCATTAGCACGATCTCTTTAACCACATCTTCGCCGCTGCCGTCGGGCAGTGAAAGATCAAGAAGAATGGCATCATATGGAGACGTTGCCGAAAGTAATTCTTTTGCCCGCGCGAAAGTACCCGCCTGCTGCACGATGGCACTTGGATTATATTCTTTAAGATAGTCCTCTATCAGCACGAAGTCTCCTGCGTTATCCTCGATTACAAGTATAAATAGCTCCTTGTCTGAGTTAAGCATCAGAAACTGATTTTTGGGGTAATTGTACAATATTGATCCAGAAGTTTTCTATCGAGGCTACAACATTCAGAAATTTATTTGCCTCTACAGGTTTTGTGATGAAGCAGCTCACATGATTCCGGTAAGATTCCAGCACATCTCTCTCGCTGGAAGACGTAGTAAGCATTATCACAGGAATATGCATTATACGTGGGTTCGATTTGATATTCTTTAGCACTTCGTGCCCGTTAAGCTTGGGCAGGTTCACATCCAGCAGAATAATATCGGGTGCATTTGCCGCGCCGTACAAGTCTTTTTTTTCAAGGTACCGTATGGCTTCCCATCCATCCTTTACTACGTCGATGGAATGAATGATCCGGCCTTCGCAAAGTGCCTCCATAGTTAGAAGAATATCGCCTTCGTTATCTTCCACCAGTAATATATGGATTCCTTTCATAGCCATAAGATGAAGGTTGATGAATAAATATAACTATTTTGGAATTATAAAATGAAAGGAACTTCCTTTTCCCAGTTCGGATTCTACCCAAATTCTCCCTCTATGGTTTTCGATTATTTTTTTACAGATGGCCAGCCCCATGCCGGTTCCTGTATATTCATCCTTGTTATGCAGCCTTTGAAATAGGATAAAGATCTTTTGAAAGAATCCGGAACCTATACCGATACCATTGTCAGTTACGGAAAACTGACAGTGTTCTTTCTCTTCCTGCGCGCTGATAGTTATTTCAGGGGCAACACCGTCCCGTCGGTATTTAATGGCATTACTGATAAGGTTGTCGAATACATGCTCTATGGGAACTCTTGACGCAGTTATTTCAGGAAGCGGGCCTACTACAATCTTAATGTTCTTTTCTGCAATTATCACACTGTGCAATTGGATAACGGTGGCGAGCAATGCACCCGTATCTAGCTTTTCCTTTTTTTGATCCGGCCTGCCGATCCTGGAGTAATTAAGCAGGTCGAAAATAATCTGTCGCATACGCACTGCACCGTCTACTGCAAACCAAATGTATTTCTGTCCCCTTTCATCCAGTTGGTCCTTATACTTTTTCTCTAGCTGGGTAAGAAAACTGGTTATCATCCGCAGCGGTTCCTGTAGGTCATGAGAAGCTATATAAGCAAACTGTTCCAGTTCTTCATTGGAAGCAGCCAGTTCCTGCGCTCTTTTTTCCAATTGCTTGTTTAGCTTTTTCAGGGCACTTTCATTCTCCTTTCTCTCGGTAATATCCTGCATGGCACCGATCATTCGAAGCGGCTTACCGAATTCATTCCTTATTACGAAACCGCGGTCGAGAATAGAGGCATAAGTGCCGTCGGCCCTCAGGTAACGGTATTCGCCTTGCCATTGAAAGTCGGTGGTTGAATAAACTATATTTCTCATGCCGGACACTATATTGAACAGATCTTCCGGGTGAATATGAGTTATCCAACTTTCTATAGAATGCTCCTCTTCGTACGCGTCGTAACCGAACAGACTAGTAAAGCCTTCGCCCCAGGAAAGGCTGTTCGTTACTATATCCCAATCATAAATGGCATCGTTGGCAGCTTTTGCCACCAAGTCGTAGCGCTCCTTATCCAGCAGGATCTTCTTGTTGGCATTTCTGTGTTGCGTTATATCGACGGCCGATATAAAGACACCGATGATTTCACCGAGATTGGTGTAAGCGGGCTTATATTGAATGGAGAAGTAAACAATGTTACCATCCGGCTTTTCCAGCTGCATTTCCCTTTCGTGGCGGCCGCCATTTAACACATCCTGCAAAATGCCGTCAATTGGTTGATTGCCTTGCAAAGCGAATAGCTTTACAGAGTCGCCTTTTTTTACCTCGCTACCCAGCAGTTCCCTATACAGTATCTTCAATTGAAGATTGAACGTGACGATATTAAGATCTTTGTCAACAACCAGAAAGCATTCCTGCGTATTGTTTAGCAAAAGCTCCATTTCGCTTTCCTTCTTCTTGCTTTCAGAAATATCGTTTATGATAGTAAAGAAATGCTCGGGGCCGTCTGAAACCTGAAAAAAGGTAGAGGAGACTTCTGCAGGAAAAACATCTCCGTTCTTCTTAACGCAAGACAGCTCTCCGGAAAAATGGCCGTTGATGCTTCTTTCCGTTACTGCTGCAGCAGATCGCGGGTCATCTTTATCCAGCACACCCGCCGTTCCCACCTCTTTAAATTCCTGTTCCGTGTATCCGAATAGCCGGCAAGCGGCTTTATTTACTCTCAGTATTTCCCCGTCGGGATTGGCGATACAAATGGCTTCCCGGCGGTTATCGAAAAGTGCACGATAAATCTCTTCGTTTTGAAGTTCGGCCACCGTGTTTTTTTCCCATGTTCCCATGTTTTAAGTTACATATAAATCCGGTATCTCTTTTAAAAAATTGGGCATGAAGTAAATCATCTATTTTTATGATCGAAAAAACAGTACACAATCACCGAGCGGAATGAAAGCAGCATCTCTACATGAATTAAAGCAGGAACTTACTAATTTACCCGCTTCGGAACTTATAAATATTTGTGTGCGCCTTGCCCGATTCAAGAAGGAAAACAAGGAACTGCTTACCTATCTTCTCTTTGAAGCGTTTGACGAAACCGCTTACATCGGCCTGGTAAAAGCGGAAATAGAGGAAAGCTTCGAATTGGTCAATACATCTAATATCTATTTCGCGAAAAAAAGCCTTCGTAAGATATTACGTACGGTATCAAAATACATCCGGTATACAGGTTCCCATCAGGCCGAAGTAGAGTTGCTGATATACTATTGCAGAAAGCTGAAGGATTCGGGTATTTCGCTAACGCGATATCCCGTGATCAATAATATTTACCAGGCCCAGTTGAAGAAGATAAACAAAGTGCTCGAAACGATGCATGAGGATCTTCAGTATGAATACAGGAGGGATCTCGATTACCTTGACTAATCATGATCCGAACGAAGTGATGTAGGAAGCTTCATCGAACCCTACTTCAATCACTTTATTTCCCTGTTCGATTACTGGTCTTTTAATGAGGCTGGTATTTTTTCGCATAAGTTGGATGGCATCGGCATCAGACGCTATAGATGCTTTTATGGCTTCATCCAGTTCTCGCCAGGTGGTGCTTTTTTTATTCAGCAGTATATCGCTACCTACCTGCCTTACCCACTTTTTCAACTGCCCTTCGGCAATGCCCTTTTTTTTATAGTCGTGAAATTCAAATGCGATATGATGTGCCTTGAACCAGTCGAGTGCTTTTTTTACCGAGTCACAATTAGGAATACCGTAAACAGTGTACATAAGTTATTATAAACTGCAAATATAAGGCTTACCAATTGCCCATCTGATCCTTGTTGATGCGTTCGGATCGTACAATGTCGCCCTTGTTCCAGTCGGCGCTGTAGTGCACGAAAATAGCCAGCCAGATAGTACGGGAAATCCGCATAAGGAGCGGTTGCATTATGATCAGCAGGAGAGCGTTCAACCCCATCCACCAGAAAAAACGGTTATCCTTCAATGAAAACCCTATGATGACCCACCATGTCAAAAACGTCGCCACGCAGATGGCTACAGATAGACCATAACTAACAAAGCCGGTACCGTAATAAAAGCCGGGCTCCATATCGAACGCTTGCCGGCATACGGGGCATTCGTTGTTCATGATCATGAATCCACGTTTATAGGGATTGCGTCCTTTATATAGATGGCCGCGACGACAGCGGGGACATTTATTCTTAAATATACTTAACAGTAAAGGAGGTTTATGATCGACTCTGTCCATACACGTATAAATATTTTGACCTTTTGAAGTTAGATTGATAACCCTACCGTTAAGAAAGCAACAACAAGCCCCTGATAATTGTTTTTTTCTTAGTTCCTGCTGCCCATTCTCATTGCAATCAGGATCATCACCACCAGGGCTATAAAGAACCATTCCTTGATACCGGGCATTGAAATAAGAAGTGAGAACATCCTGTTTTCTTCAAAGGTAAATTATTTCAATCCCCGAAGCCGTCTTTTACCATCTGCCAGAATTCGTCAAGCGCCACTATATGCGTTTTGAAGAAAGTAATGATGGCCGGCCATTCCTGTTGCCTTGCAATACTTTTGCCGGGTAAAGCAATATGAATCCTGCTGCAAATCTTTCCCGGTCCCCTTACACTCTCTTGCTCCCAATTCCATTGGCCGGGTACTGTGGTTATAAATAGCGGCTTCCATTGAACGAACGTATCGAAACATTGCTGCCGTTCATACGGGTCAGGATGCGAGAGCACTATTTCAACAATTGCTTCTTCCCGATCGGTTTCCATCAGGAACCGGATATATCTGACTCCTGTTTTATAATTGATCCAGTTTATCTTATGCCCCCCTGCAGAAGGTACAGGTACCATGTACTTTCCGAATGAAGTCCAGAATTGCTCCCGGAGCCGCGTCATTTCATGTTTGGAATACATAATGGGTAAGAAGTAAAAGATCAGGGCAATTTGGACACCAGCCGTTCCGGCAACATTCTCAGAATATGATAAATGGCTTTCCACTTCATTCCCGGCACTATTGTAAATTGGCCGCCTGCATGCACCACGGCCTGCGCAATAAAAGCTGGCTCGAGCATCAGCGATTCGTTGAGTTGAAGGCCAGCTGTCATTTTGCTTCTAATATAGCCAGCCACAACAACATTTACAATAATGTTTCTTTTGAAAAGATACTGCCGCATCCCTGCCAGATATTGGGTAAAAGCCGACTTCGTACTTCCGTAAATAAAATTGCTTTTCCGGCCCCTTACACCCGAAAGGGATGACAGGCCAATGATTCTTTCCAGGGAAGTGTTTTCAGGATCCATAGCCACTATATTCAGGATCGATACCGCCCCGCAGTAATGCACTTTCATCATCTGGAAGCTTCCATTCCAATCGAGCAATGCCTCCTCATTGTTCTTTAGGAAACCCGCTGCATAAACAACAATATTTGGTTTAACCGGCAATGCGGAATAGAAGTCTTTATGCTCCTCGAAAGCCACGGCGTCGAAATACAGGATATGCACTTTGTCTTTTGAAAGCGCATATTTCTGCGAGAAAGCTTCCAGTTCCTTGACGCCTCTCGAAGCCGCCATTACATAATATCCTTTTGCCACATACAATAGAATGGCTTCTTTCGCCACATCGGAGTTGGCGCCTAGTAGTAGAACGGCTTTGCTGGTAGTAGCCATATAATGTTTCTTGAACCCAAAGATACGGGCGGCCGCAATGCCAGGGAAATCATCGCATGGAGCTTTCCTCCCTTATTGTAGGGTCGAAAAACCCTGAGACGTGGGGAAAACAAAAAGAGGAAGCATCTATTCTGACGCATCCTCTCTCAATTTTTTAATGTCTTCGGGTTCTAACAAGTAAACTTTTCCCGGAAATTGGATAATTGGATATTGGATATAAATCGTTGTCGTTGATTGATAAGATCTTCTGGTTTTTGGATAGATATTGGACATTTCCCGTTTCCGGGTGGTTTTTTTGGATATTTCGGTTTTACACCGTTGGACTTTAAAACCTTATCGATCAACTAACAATACAAAAGTACATACCGGGCTCTACCTCTGCAAGAGCAAAACTGCTCAATATTCGGTTGCGGCATTTATCATAATTCTCGTATAATTACGAGAAATATATTTTATAAAACGAGGATCTGCCCGCCTAAGGAGAAACAGGTTCGCAGCTGGCACCGAATTTATAACTGGTAGTTTTTAATAAAATGCCGGTATGCAAGAAATTGTTCTGCTGTCATTAGGTTTTATTTACATTTAAAGCCGATTCCGTATTGTATATAACTATTTAAAATTGTTTTGAGTGAAGTATATTCTTTTGTTCCTGGTTCAGATGATCGTTTTTTCAGGTTGGGCGCAAAACAGCGAGTTGAAGGTTACCGTTTCCAATATCAATAAAATAGAAGGTGATCTTGTAGTAGCAGTGTATAATAGTGCGCAGACCTTTATAAAGGAAGGAAAAGAATTCAGGAGGATGGCCCGGAAGATAGCCGCTGCTTCAGAAACCTTTTCATTTACCGGCCTCCCCTCGGGAGAATACAGCATAGCTCTCTTTCATGATAAAAACAGCGACGGAAAGTGCAATACCAATTTTGTTGGCATGCCGAAGGAAGGCTACGGCTTTTCCCGCAATTTCAAGCCGCGGTTCTCGGCACCAAAATTTAACGACACTAGGGTAGCCATAACAAGCGATACCGTCATCCAAATCAGGTTGATCAATTAGAGTTGTTGTACCTTAACGCACAAGATGACCCGGATAGGACTCATATCAGATACCCATCATTACCTGGAGGCATCGGTTTACAAACACTTTAAAGAGTGCGACGAGATCTGGCATGCCGGAGATTTCGGGTCTGCCGATATTGCAACGGCGCTTAGCGGCTTCAAACCATTAAGGGGTGTTTTCGGAAATATCGATGGTTATGATATCAGAAGTATCTATCCAGAAAACCAGCAATGGACCTGTGAAGAGGTACCGGTATTGATGACACATATTGGCGGATATCCTGGAAAGTACACGGCCCGGGTAAAAGAGCTATTGCAGCAGTCGTCTCCTGGCCTTTTTATATGTGGCCATTCCCATATTCTCAAAGTGATGTATGACCAGAAGTTCCGCTGCCTGCACATGAATCCCGGAGCGGCTGGCAGGCAGGGTTGGCATAAAGTAAGAACCCTGATCCGGTTTTCTATTGATGGCAAGGATATCAAAGATTGTGAAGTGATCGAGCTGGGTAATCGCACTGCGCTTGGGTAGTTCGCCTAGATAGTGGGCGTACTGTGGGTGAGCGATTCCAACAATTACCATGGGACCTTCCTGCCTGTCGATCGCCATTCTATCGGCAATTGCTGGAACGATCATTTATTTCTCCGTTTTCCCATTTGATTTATTCTAGTAGAATGCAGTTTTATAGGCGTATTCTATACCGAACGGCATTATAGCAGTTTATTTTCCTACATTTAATCCTCTTTTCCAGTGCTTCTTTCTGTTTTATGTTGTTTTAGCGCTTTTTCTGTGCCATTCCTTAGGTTCTCGTTAGGATCTTGTTAGGATCTCGTTAGGATAAAACCCTAACGAGATGCCTACTAGATGCCTAAGAGAACCTATTGGAAGTGCCAGGATATGCGTAGTAAATGCGGACTAAAGGCGGACTTTACGCGGACTTAGCGTGGAGTAGTAAATTTTGGGGTGTCATAACAGGACAGGTGGAGGTGGGAGACTGTCAAACTGCCAAAATGAACGGAGATTTGGTATTGCTTTCCAAAAACCTGCCATCTTTCAGCATCAATGATGGTCGTTTTATTCGTTTCTTCCTCCCGCGGCAACTTGTACAATGAAGCCGCCATATTGAAAGATAATGACAATTTTCATCTAATTTAGCCCGGCAACACAGTAACTCATGAACAGAATCGAAAAGCCCGCCGCAGGCGAGTATGCACCTTACTTTAGTTTATATATCAGCAAAGTGCCCGAAGCGGGCCTAATACTGGAATACCTGGAGAACAACCGGCAGGTTCTCCTCGATATTTTTCAGCCTTTGCAGGCAGAGCAGCTCGCATTCAGGTATGCGCCTGGAAAATGGAATCTCCGGGAAATGCTGGTGCATATTACAGATGCGGAGCGCATCTTTGCCTACAGGGCTTTATGTATTGCCAGAAAAGACCGGGTAGCACTACCGGGTTTCGATCAGGACGCTTATGTTCTTGCTTCGGGAGCCGACGCGAGGCTGATGGACAATATTATTGCCGAATATGTTGCGGTACGTGAAAGTTCTATTCTTTTATTCAGGGGATTGGATGATAACGCCTTATGGCGTACCGGCTTTGCCAGTAACCACTCCACATCGGTAAGAGCGCTGGCCTGGATAATAGCAGGCCACGAACTGCATCATCTCGAGTTGATAAGGCAGCATTACCTGTAACTTACAATTTGCGGATCCATATATTGCGATAGCTTACAGGATTTCCGTGGTCTTGCAGAGAAATGGGGCCCTCACCATGCTTTTTATATACAGGTTTGCCGATATACTCCGTAGGGCCTTCCAGTTCTACATTGTTTTGAACCAGTACGCCGTTATGCAGAACCGTTGCGCGTGCCGGTGATTTTAAAGAGCCGTCTTCATTAAAGCGGGGGGCTGTCCATATTACGTCGTATGACTGCCATTGGCCGGGTTTCTTGCAAGCGTTCACGAGAGGAATCTTTTGTTTGTAAAAGCTCCCCGCCTGGCCGTTAGAGTAGGTGCGATTGTTATAATTATCCAGTACCTGCAGTTCGTAAATGCCCTGCATAAAAATGCCGCTATTGCCGCGGCCCTGCCCATCTCCCTGTACTACTGCCGGTGCCCGCCATTCTATATGAAGCTGAAAATCGTTGAACAGTTCCTTAGTTTTGATACCTCCAGCTCCTTTAACAACCGTAACAGCGCCTTCTTTCACCAGCCATTTTGCCGCGCCTTCTTTTTCACCCTGCCATTGATCGAGGCTTTTTCCGTTAAACAGAATAATGGCATCGGAGGGGGCGCTGGCAGTGGCAGTTCCCGGAGTAATAGCGGTGGGAACAGGTTCCCATACTTCTGTTTCTTCTGGCTTCATAGTCTTTTTTTCCTGGGCGTAAAGGCCTGTGCTTGTCAATATGATAGCTGCGCCTGCTAAGAATAATTTTATCATCGGGTTCCTGATTATAGATGGTAAGTTAGGTGAATTATATTATTTCCAGTAAACGCCTTCTTCTACGTTCACCGTCATTTTATTGAGGCGCACGTTGCCGAAGTGGCTGGCAAATGCCACATCAGCAGCATCCCTCCCATAAGCCATAGTAATGCGTTTTCCTTTTGGCTCCGTTTGAGTGGCATCGAAACAAAACCATTTGCCGGCAAGATATGCCTCGAACCAGGCATGCAGGTCCATAGGTTTAAGTTCATAAAGATAGCCTGTCACCATTCTTGCCGGAATATCCAGGGCCCGGCATAGGGAAATGCCGATATGCGCGAAATCCCTACAGACTCCAGCCTTGGTTGGCAGCACGTCCCATGCCGATGTAGAACTGTTAGTAGTACCGTACTGGTAGCGTATGTTCGTATGGATCCATTGACGGATCGCTTCCACCTGCTCATACCCCGGCTTTGTTCCTTTGGTGATTTCGAGCGCCAGGTCGGTCATCTTATCAGATTCACAATACCTGCTGGGCAGCAGGAAGTGAAGAATATAATCCGGCAGGTACTCGATTGCAATCCATCCCGCATTGTAATCTACATCTATATTGTCGGCACAGTCGGCCATTACCCTGCTCTCTAGCTGAACAGAACCAATAGGAAGCACTACGCGCTGGCACAGGTTGCCATAGTTATCGGCGAACTCCGTCATGGTAAGATAAGGAGTTATGCGCAGATCTTCTTTTATAACGAATTGTCCTACACCGCTTTTAGGGCGCAGCATAAAGGTGCTGGGCACCGGGGTGTCGCAACTAAGATCGAGAAAACAGGAAGCTTGTATCAGCATGGGTACTATTTAAAGAACTGAAGATAAAAATATCAGATCATTTTTTCCTCGATGAGCTTAAAGCCCTTCAGAGGATTCATTGCTTTCCATAAAATATGATAGATCGTTTCGGCTATGGGCATTTCTGCCCCTATTTCCTTATTTATTTCATAGATAGATTTGCTTGCGTTATGTCCTTCCGCAACCATGTTCATTTCCAGTTGTGCATTCCTTACGGGATATCCTTTTCCTATCATATTACCAAAGGTACGGTTACGGCTGAATAGCGAGTAGCAGGTTACGAGAAGATCACCCAGGTAAACCGAAGCCGCATAGTTAGCTGTCTTTTTTTGTGAGGATGAATGCGGCTCTTCGTGAATGCCTACTTCCATATTGCTGATTCCTGCTTTTTTAAGAAAGCCCGCCATTTCATCTGCACAATTGGCTATGAATACGCTCAGAAAATTATCCCCGTATTCCAGCCCATGCGCAATGCCCGCGCCAAGTGCGTAAATGTTCTTAAGCACCGCGGCGAACTGAACTCCATAAACGTCTTGGTTTACTATAGTATTCAGGTAATGGGTGTTGAAATGGCTGGCGATCCCTAGTGTCGCCTCTTCATCGTAGCCTGAAAATGTAAGGTAGGATAGTTTTTCAGCGGCTACTTCCTCCGCATGGCAGGGGCCCATGATCGTGAAATAATTATAGATATCGAACTCGAACTGCTTCTTCAGGTAATCATTCAAGAGCAAGTTATATTCAGGTAAAATGCCTTTGACGGCAGATACAATCTTCTTGCTATTGAATGCTTCCGGCCCAAGTGATTCAAGAATGCCGGTAAGATGGGCGGAGGGAGCTGCTATTATGATACAATCCGTTGCCGCTACCATTGAAGTAATATCATTGGTCATGCTGAGCAGAGAAGTATTGAAATATACCGAGCTTAGATAATGAAGATTGTGATTCCTTTGTTGTATATGCTTTATGTTGTCTTCATTTCTGATCCACCAGTTTATGGAAACATGATTATCGGTAAGCACTTTCGCCAATGCGGTGGCCCAGCTTCCGCTGCCTATGATGCCAAATTTCATTCGTATGATTTAGATTAATCCTGGTTCTTCGCCTCAAATAACTTGTCTTTAGCCACCACCTGTACCTTCATACCATTCTTCAGTACTTTACTTACGGTATTGTAAGATCCTGTGATTACGGTGTCTCCAGCTTTCAGTCCGCTTACTATCTCTATAAAATTGATATCCTGGATATCTGTTTTTACCTGTTGTTTCTTAACAGTTCCATCTGTCTTAAGTACAAATACAACTTCTTCCAGATCTTCGGCAGAACCAGTGGCAGGTGCATCATTTCCTGCATTGCCTTCCTCTTTATCATTATCCTTGCCGGCATCTTTGGAACCTTTAACTGGTTCATCCGATCCTTTTTCTCTGGGCGTTACAGCATTGATAGGCACAGCGATCCTGTCTATATGCCTTTTCGTTTGAATGTCTGCACTTGCACTCATACCTGGCCGGAAGGGGAAGTTTTTACCCGACGCGCCTCCCAGCAGATCGCTGTAGGAAGAAGGCAGCAAACGGATGCGTACTTCGTAATTGATAACATCTCCAGTACCCGTGCCGGTAGTGGTGGCGGCCGTGGTATTCGAACTGGCTATCTTGGTTACGATTCCTTTGAACTTGCGGTTGGTATAAGCGTCTATTTCTATAAGTGCAGAGTCTCCTAAATTCACTTTAGGAATATCGTTCTCTCCTACTTCAACCCTAACTTCCATTACAGCGAGGTCTGCGAGGCGCATCATTTCAGTACCCGCCATCATCGAAGCACCCACTACCCGTTCTCCTTTTTTTACGTTTAGTAACGATACTACTCCATCCATAGGCGAAAGAACTGCCGTTCTCCCAAGATCTTTATTAGCCTTTTGCAGGTTGGAGGAAGCGCTCTGCACGCCAGCCTGGTTGGCTCTTATACTTTGAAGGGCTGCATTATAATTAGCTTTAGCAGTGAGATAATTGTTCTCCGCCACTTCGAACTCCGACCTTGAGATCACTTTTTCATCCAGCAGTTGCTTCTGGCGGTCATAAGCGGATTTGGTGGTCTGCATGCTGCTTTTTAATGCCTCTATCTGAGCGGAGCTGTTAGAGACCATTGCCTGTTGCTGAGAAACAGCTGCTGCTGCCTGATCGCGCTGGGTAGCGTAAATGTCTGCGTAGATTCTTGCCAGCACCTGGCCCTTTTGTACACTGTCTCCCTCCTGAATGGTGAGTTCCGTTATTTCGCCGGAGATGTCGGGACTGATCTTTACCTCCACTTCAGGATATACTTTTCCGCTTGCATTGACTGTTTCTATGATCGTACGACGGGTAACTTTTTCCGCCGACACCTTGATGCCTTTGTCTTTACCGAGAGCGCCTGATTTGCTGAGAGCGACCAGTACGATTACAATTACCAATAAGCCCGTAATGATCCATATCAATTTCTTTTTCATAAAATCTACGCATTTATAGCTTTAGTCCGATTCCTTTATAAAATTCAAGCACTTTCATTTTAAACACATAGTCATACTGGGCATTCGATAGATCGAGTTTGGCCCTTGCCAGGGTGTTCTGACTGATGATAAGATCGAAGGTGGACAGCAGGCCAAGATCATACCTCTTCTGAGAAAAGTCATAGGCTTTTTGTGAAGTTGTTACACCCACCTTACTGGCATTGAACTTCCGCAATGCCGCATAAGCATTGGTATAAGCGGTATAAATGTCCTGCTTCAACTTCTGGTCTGCCTGTTCCTTTACAAGCTGCTGGTTGTCGATATTGATCCTGGATCGCTGATAAGCAGTTCTGGAAGCGTACGCATTAAAAATAGGTATGTTGATACTGATGCCGAGGTTTTGTCCGAAGTTATTTTCTATCTGATTACCCCATCCAGACCAGTATTCTCCGAATGACTTCGTTTCTTGTTTTACGTTATAAACGGGAGACTGCACAGGTACGAACTGTCCGCCGATATTAACCGCATCGCCCGGGAATCCCGGAACTACCGCGGAATAGTCGTTGAAAGTGATACCTGTAATTTTCCTGTTTTGGCTCGCGAAACTTGTACCCAGGGCGCCATATGCGGAGAAACTTGGGTATAAAGCAGCTTTAGCCGCTTTGGCATCATACTGAAACGAGCGGTATCTTAACTCATTAGCCTTCTGAGCAGGCTGGTTTTTTAAAGCAAGCTGATACACGATATCAGGCTGCAGATCCGCTATGCTTTCCAGCGGTATCGTTTCTACCGGTGGCACTTCGATATCGAAAGATGCTGCGATATCGAGGTTCATCAATGCTTTTAGCTGCAACAGGTTAAGGTCGGCATTGGCAATGGCAGTAATCAGATTTGAGCTATCCTGCGCCAGTTGCGATTCAAGTTGAAGCGCGTCAAGCTCTGGAATGGCTCCTGCATTCACCCTTTTGCGTACATCAGACAGTTGGGAAACCGTTTGCTGAACCTGAACGGACACTATGCGGATCTGTTCTTTAGCCAGTAGCGCTTGCAGGTA
This sequence comes from Chitinophagaceae bacterium, assembly GCA_014380425.1. Classification (GTDB taxonomy): domain Bacteria; phylum Bacteroidota; class Bacteroidia; order Chitinophagales; family Chitinophagaceae; genus JADCRZ01. The sequence goes on from JACMJX010000317.1 coordinate 22,108, forward strand.
AGTAGTGGCCACATTCAAGGCGATATCGTTCCTGGTTTTCTCTACATCGGCATAAGCCGCCTGGTTGGCGAGATCTGCAGATAGTATATTATTCCTTATCCTGTTCCAATTGAAAATAGTAATGTTTGTACTGAGGCTGAAGTTCTGGGAAAGGATCTGCTGGCTGGTGTTTACGTTGGTGGTAGGGTCAGTATTACGACCAAACCCATAACCGGTGTTGTTGCTAAAACTCGCAGTGGGTAAATTCGTAGCCCTGGTTTGCCTGAAGTTGAGTTCTTCGAATCTGCGCTGCACATCCATTTGTTTCACTGAAATATTATTAGTGATGGCATAATCCACGCAACGTTTAAGGCTCCATTTTTCCTGGCCGCAAACAGACGACATCCATGTGGTGCAAATGATGCATAGAAGCAGGACATTATTCTTCATGGGGGCAAATTTAATGAATTGTGGATTGTACTTTGTGATGAAATAGTTTTAAAAAAAGATATTAATTACATGCTAAAGCCCATATTACTGTTTTTTACGGGAATCTTCCTGTTAAAAAACATGAATGGTCAGGAAAATAACGACACAATACCTGCATTGCTAGATCAGGTGATCATCCGGGCTTACGAGCAAAACCGGGCACTAAAAGACGTAGCTGCCCCAGTTGCCATCGTTGGACCGAGGCAACTGGGTAGATTTGGGTATTCTTCCCTTCTTCCCGCCGTAAATACAGTGCCGGGAGTGAGGATGGAGGAGCGTTCGCCCGGAAGCTACCGTTTAAACATCAGGGGAAGTTCGCTGCGTTCCCCTTTTGGCGTTAGAAATGTGAAGATTTATTTGAATGGCATTCCCTTTACTGACCCTGGAGGCAGTACGTACTTCAATCAATTGTCTTTTTTCGATGTATCGGGCATAGAGATTATCAAAGGGCCGGGAAGCAGCCTTTACGGGGCAGGCACTGGTGGAGTAATGCTTCTTAAAACAATGGATGATTCCATTGCAGGTGGCCTCTCGGCAAATTATAGTAAAGGAAGTTTCAATACTGACAATCTGAATGTAAGCGCATCTGCAGCTAATATCAACTTCAGCAACAAGATTTCCTGGTCGCATCAGACCAGTAATGGCTACCGGCAGCAGTCTGCCATGCGAAGAGACCTTGCATCCTGGCAAACGATCATAAAGGCGGGTGAAA
>JACMJX010000318.1 GCA_014380425.1 Chitinophagaceae bacterium
ATCATTAATTAATTGTAATAAAATAATTGCCAAAGATAGTACCTTTTTTCTTTATTTCCTAACGCAGCTTATCAGCCTGCCTCAGCGCTTGAGGCGAAGGCACAGCTATGCCTTGCTAAACGTTTTCAGTACCCTCGCGTTATCGATGGCCATCAGGGATATATCTTGTTGAAACACAGGTAAGCATGTTCTATTTTTTGGGAAGATCTGATTCTGTTTTAAAAGGCCAACAGGAGGAGCCCGTTAATTGCCGGCCCCTGAAGATTTTTGTAGAAATAATTCATGCAAGGCAAGAACCTGCGGGAGGAGAGGTTCTTTTTCGTCGTTGGTAACAACAGCGTCGCAGAGGCGCATTTTTACAGCGTCGGGGATTTGATTCTTCATACGCTGCTGCACCTGTTCTATGGTTACTTTGTCTCTCGTTACCACCCTGTTGATGCGCAGGGAAACAGGAGCAGAAACACCGATAATAAAATCGAGGTGTTCCTGGGCGCCGCTTTCAAAGATGAGCGCGGCTTCTTTTACTACGTAGGCGCCTGTCTGTTCTTTCATCCACATAGATGCGGCATGAATGGTAGCGGGGTGAACGATAGAGTTAAGAAGATCCAGTTTCTCCTTGTTATTGAAAACAAGAGAAGAAAGGTGTACTTTGTCCAGTACACCTTTCTTATAAATAGCTTCGCCAAAATGGTGGATCAGTAGTGCTTTTAGCTTTTCATCTTCCTGCATGATGCGTTTCGCTTCATTGTCGGCATAGTACACAGGGATGCCCAGGGCTTCGAAGACCCTTGCCACGGTACTTTTACCAGAACCTATACCCCCTGTGATTCCTATGCGAAGCATGAAGAATGATTATGATTACGCTTTTTTATCGGCAATTACTGCAGGCTTGTTGAGCTGTTGGCTCCATTCTATGGAGATGGCGCTTTTTTCTATTTTAAGATAGCTTCCAGGATTCACTTCCAGTGAAAGGGTACCATCTTCGTTCACTTTATTCACTGTGCCGTGAATGCCTGCTATGGTTACGATCTTATCTCCTTTTTGAAGATCCTGCTGAAACTTCTTGGCTTCTTTTGCCTTTTTAGTCTGGGGGCGGATCATGAAAAAGTAGAATACTAATATCATGGCACCCAAAAGAATCATGGTCTGTATATTGCCTGCTCCTGGCTGTGCCTGTAAAACAATCGGACTGTTCATTGTTGTTCGTTTAATAAATATTAAAAATCGGTAGGAGTGTGGGTTCAGGAGATTCTACGCCTTCTTGATAACTTCCACGTTAAATTCAAGGTTGTGGCTGGTGCTTCCTTTGGTATTGGCACTTACAAATATTGTTTTGTGGTGCTGCCCGGGTCTGCCGTTGCTGTCGAAAGCGCCTTTTATTTCACCGGTTTCTCCGGGTGCTATAGGTTTCTCCGGCTTTTCTACCAAGGTGCATCCGCAGCTTGGCTTAATCATATCAATCACCAGGGGCTTGTCACCCGTATTTTTAAACCGGAATATTACTTCAAGCTTCTGGCCTTCGTTGATGCTGCCATAGTTCTTGGTAGAGTCGATCCATTGAATGGTGGTGAACTGCGTGCTGTCTTGCTGCACGGGAAAAAATGGGCTGGGGCCGGCAGAAGCCGCGGCTGGCTTGTCTTTGCAACTGGCTATGGCCAGAAGAGAAATAAGTATGAAAGCTGGTGTTCGCATAAATCAAGTGTTAAAGGTAAAAGAAATGGCTGCTATTTTTTGAAATTTACTTTATGCATTTTGTTTTCGCTCACCAGCTCTTTGTGAATATTATCGAGAATGCCGTTTACGAACTGGCCGCTCTGGGGGGTACTGTACTCTTTGGCAAGATCGATATACTCGTTAATAGTCACTTTTGGCGGAATGGTTTCAAAGTAAAGGAACTCGCATACACCCATTTCCATAAGTATCATGTCGAGGGAAGCGATGCGTTCTGCATCCCAGTTTTTTAGCCTGGGCCGGATGAATTCCATCGTTACTTCTTTCCTGTTCAGTACACTTTCAAGCAAAGTACGTGCATAGTTCCACTTTTCCTTGCTTAGGATCTCCTGGAAGTCGAAACTTCCGGGCTTGGAGAGGTAGTTGGTCACAAGCTGGTTGATCATGTCGCAGTCATCGTCCCAGTTTGGAAATAGCTCTTCAATATGACTGATAAAGTATTCATGCGGCAAAAGGAGATCATTGTATAGGAATTCAAGAATATCCTTTTCATTCTTTTTATCCCTGCTGCCTTCAGTGATGTATTTTTTGTACTCCGGGGATTCCTTAAGCTCGGAATAGACTTTCCGTACCAGGTCTTTATTAATGAGGGTTTCTATTTTATCTTCCTTTACTGCTTTAAGGTAAGAGGCATCTTCCAGAATTTTCCAAACCAATTCATTGCCGGCGAGTTTGGTATTTATATTCAGGTCTTCGGCTGTGGGGAGGTGTTTTGACGCTTTGTTCCTGGCGTCTTTCTCCACATATTTGGCCACTTCCGTTATGAAATAAATCATGTAGATAAGTAGTTGCCGCGTCTGGTCGAAGTGTTTCTGCAATATTTTAATCTCCTGCCCTGGTTTTACATCGTTCTCCATCGTATCGATACTGTATAGCGCCTGCATCACTTTTATCCGGATATTTCTTCTGCTAATCATCTATTAAGAACTTGTTTTGAGGCGCGAAGATAAGGAAGTTCATTAAATGAGAGCCTGGTGTCAGGAGGATGTTTGTGCCGTGCCTAACAACCGTTTAGGTAGAAATAAGGGGTGATTTTTAATGCGGATCGGCTATAACCTGCGCGATTTCTACAAAAGAATAGTTTCTATTTGCCCGCCAGGGCCATTTGGTATTCTATTTATTCTGATTAAAGCATATTCTCTAGCCTATACTGCTTGGATATTTCCTATTAGTATACTTTTAATCTATCGCTTCTCTAATTAACAGTCATTTATGCTGTTTTAGCGCTTTTTTGTGCCATTCCTTAGGTTCTCGTTAGGGTCTTGTTAGGATCTCGTTAGGATAAAACCCTAATGGGATGCCTACGAGATGCCTAAGAGAACCTACTGGAAGTGCCAGGATATGCGTAGTAAATGTGGACTAAAGGCGGACTTTA
>JACMJX010000319.1 GCA_014380425.1 Chitinophagaceae bacterium
AGCATCAATGTTGGAGTAAATGAAAGGTCATCTTTTTTCGTAAAAATATGAGACCAGGAAAAATCGTGTTGGACACTTGCAGAGATGGAGAAATCGGCCTGTTTACTTCGCTGTGAATCAATAACATAAACAGGGTTCCCGAATGGTCCCTGCACCTTCCCCCTAAAAACCGAAGTGTATTTACCCATTGCATAACCGAGGGTAATTCCCGGTTGTATTGCTCCGGAGGTCATAAAAATATATCCATAAAATTCGTCATCATAAGGGGTCGCAAAATCCGGAATGGTGTCTTTAGCCATAGTAAGATAGTGTGTATACGAAAAACCACCTGCCACTTTTTTCCCAAGTGCAAAATCATATGCGGGTGTAATGGAATATTGATAAAATCCATCTTTCCTATTGCTGATATTCATATAAGCAATACCACTAATACTCAGACCGCTTTTATGATAATATCCTATTCCAGGTTTCAAGCCTGCAATGTTCGAGGTCGTTTGTTGGGAATTCAATGAAAAATTATTATTGCTGAATAACTGGTTTCCATAATTCAGGTTTATGTTAAAGTAACTTGATTTTTCCTGCATCAATTCCTTTAGCAACGCCAGGTCCGCCATCATAGAATCAAGTACTGCAGCGGTATCAATAGTAGCCTTTGAAACAGGGATTGAATCATGCTGGGCATAGCCAGTGGCGGAGATAATTATAGGAAGCAAAATGGAAAATAATTTCATCTTACAAGGTTTCACGATAAGGATTTTATAGGTAACCGGACTAACCTTTAAGCCAGGAAGTTATTCGAAATTTACATGTTGCTTGCCGCCTATATCCTGATCGGTCATCATTCATTTGCTAATACCCGGTACTCCCGTCCCTTACTTTTACCTTCTTTTTCCCCGCATTTTTCTTTTCCCATTCAAGTATCTCCTTTGTTTTTAAGGCAAGGGCTTTTTTCTTTATATCTACGGCTGCACTGTCGTTAAGCGGCTTTTGCTTGACACCAAAAACTGCCAGCGGATTTTCAAGGCTGTCCCGGATATAAGATTGTGTTTTTAAAATAAACCCGGTTCGGGGATCATAAAAAGTCCATTTTCCATGTTTCAGCGCATACCCTTCATTTTTTATAACTACTTTTTTAAAAACATTGGAGGCAAACAGATCAGGAACTTCGATAGTGTCGTATTCCTTATCAGGGTCAAGTGCCTTATAACTTTCCTCATGCTCAAGCCCATCGAGCGTATAATATTGGCAGATTCCATTAAACAAACCCCATCTGTAATTTTCCATAGCAAGCACGTCTCCCTGTAAATTGTACCTCCGCCAGAGCCCCTCCTTTCGCCCGTTGAAATACTGACCTTCTTCTTCAAAACCCGGATTGCCCCGGAGTGGCTGGGTTCTTTCAATCCACTTCCCTTGTTTTTTGTTCTTCATATCAGGTATTATAGCGCGTTCTTTTATTCACCTTTGAATGCCGGCATTCTCTTTTGCAGGAAGGCCTGTACGCCCTCCTTATAATCGTGTGTATTACCCGCGAGGTATTGCAGTTTGTCTTCCACGTCGAGCTGCTGCTCGAGGGAATTTCCAAACGATACATTCAGCGCCTGCTTAGTGAGCGCCAGTGCTTTAGTAGGCATTTGTGCGAGTGTTAGAGCGATCGTCATAGACTCTTTTGAGAACGTTTCATCCGGAAACACCTTATAGATCATGCCCATCTTTTCCGCGTCTTCGGCACTTACCTTATCCGCCAGCATCATCAATGCAGACGCGCGTTGAAAGCCTATAAGTCTTGGTAATGTATAAGTGCCTCCGCTATCCGGTATCAGTCCGATCTTAGAGAATGCCTGAATAAAACTAGCCGAAGCCGCTGCCACCACTATATCGCAGCAAAGAGCAATATTTGCAGCGGCACCTGCTGCTATGCCATTTACGGCACATACTACCGGTTTCTCCAGTTTACGTATGCGCATAATAATCGGGTTATAATGTTCCGAGACGATTTTCTCGAATCCAGGCGCATTCTCGCCCGCTACTTCAGCAAGGTCTTGCCCGGAAGAAAATGCTTTGCCACTTCCCGTAAGGTAAACGGCTCTTACGGCGCTGTCGTTGGCCACGGCATCCAGCGTTTGCTGAAGCAGCAAGGTCATTTCCCTGTCGAACGCATGAAACTTCTCGGGACGGTTTAGCGTAATAATACCCACGTTATTACGAATCTCTAATAGAACTGAAGGCATGGCTGATTCATTTATTAATGACATTTAAAATAATCGAAGGGTTCGCTGCAATCTTTGCATTGATAAAAGGCTTTGCATGCAGTGGAACCAAAGCGGCTTACCAATTTTGTATTATATGAATTGCAAAGCGGGCATTGCACTGCTTCATCCATTACAAAAAGATCCGGAGAGCAAACGGACTGTGTGTCGTTTGGTGGAGCTATTCCATAAGCTTTCAATTTCTGTTTGCCCTGTTCGCTCATCCAGTCTGTAGTCCATACCGGGCTAAGTCTGGAAACGATGCTTACATTTTTATACCCGTTCTCTGCAAGTTTTATTCTCAGGTCCCATTCTATTCGTGTAATGGCCGGGCAGCCTGAATAGGTGGGGGTGATAATGATCTTCACTTCATCATCCGTTGCCGTAACGTTGCGTATTATGCCAAGGTCTACCACTGACAGCACAGGAATTTCCGGGTCGCTTACTTCTTGTAGTAATGACCAGATTTTTGTTGTTTCTATGGTGTTTTCGGCGATCATTATAAAGTTATCTTACCATTCGCATCCCGGGTAAGATCGCTGAAGATATTGCATTTCGGCGAGTAAATATCCAAGATGTTCCGTATGTATTCCTTGCTTTCCACCGCTTTGCATCCAGTCATTTACCGGGGGGGTAAGTAAGGCTTGTTCCAGCACCTGCAGTACGTGGTTTGTCCAGTTCTTCTTCAAGGCAGCGAAGTCGATACCCGGCTGCGCCTGTTCGTAAGAAGCAGGGGTAATTAGCTCACCCGTGTACGGCCATAAATATTCGAGGGCCGTTTTTACTCGAGCGTTACTTTCATCCGTTCCGTCGCCCAGCCTGATGACCCATTCGGCACTCCAGCGGAGGTGGTAGGTTACTTCTTTCAGTGATTTTTCAGCAATAGCCGCAAGTGTAGTATCGCTGTTGTTTTGAAGCTGCTGGTAGAGATAGAATTTGCTCGTACTAAAAAAGAACTGGCGTAGTGTGGTAACAGCCCAATCCCCTTTATTCAGCTCGGCGATGAGCGCATTTTTATAGTCCATCGCATCCCTTAGATAGGCAAGAGTATCCTCCGTAGCTCCATCTGCCTTGAGAGCAGCGGCATACTGATAGAAATTGCGCGCCTGCCCTATGAGATCGAGCGCTATATTGCTGATGGCTATATCTTGCTCGAGTATCGGGCCGTGGCCTGTCCATTCACTGTTTCTATGGCCCAATACCAGGGAATCATCTGCAAGATGCAGCACGAAACTTACCAGTTGTTCTTTCTCCGTAATCATATATGTGTCAATTCATCCGGCAGGTCGTAAAATGTAGGATGGCGGTAAATCTTATCGTTTGCCGGATCGTATAAGCTTTGCGCTTCTGCCGGGTCTGCTGCGTGAATATGTTTCGATTCCACTACCCAGATGCTGATGCCTTCCTGGCGGCGGGTGTACACATCCCGGGCGTTCTCTATAGCCATGGCGGCATCGCTTGCGTGAAGGCTACCCACATGCTTGTGGTCGAGGCCCTGTTTGCTTCTTATAAACACTTCCCAGAGGGGCCATTCTGTAGAAGCAGGCCTGGAAGTAGTTGCGTTGCCAGTATTTTCACCAGGGATATCACCGTAATGATATTTATGAAGGAATATCAGTTTCATGATCAGGCTACTTTTGTCTGCGATAGTTTGTCTTTCTGTTTACGGGCGTAGGCAACTGCCGCTTCTCGTACCCAGGCCCCGTCATCATGTGCTTTGTTCCGGGCTTCGAGTCGCTCTTTATTACAAGGGCCGTTGCCCGCGACCACATTCCAAAATTCTGTCCAGTCGATGGCCCCGAAATCATAATGGCCTTTAGCGGCGTTCCATTTAAGATCCGGGTCGGGAAGGGTCATGCCAAGGAGTTTTACCTGTTCGGCGCAGATATCTATGAATTTCTGCCTTAGCTCGTCGTTCGTAAATCTCTTGATTTTCCATTTCATGCTTTGGGCGGTATGCGGAGATGCGTCGTCACCCGGCCCGAACATCATTACGGAAGGCCACCACCACCGATTGATGGCGTTCTGGCACATCTTGCGCTGTGCTTCACTTCCCCGGCTCAGCACCAGCAGGATCTCGAAACCCTGGCGCTGGTGAAAGCTTTCCTCTTTGCATACACGTACCATTGCACGCGCATAGGGGCCATAGGAATTGCGGCACAGAGGCACCTGATTCATGATGGCGGCACCATCTACCAGCCAGCCAATGGCACCCATATCTGCCCAACTTGTGGTAGGATAGTTGAAGATGGAAGAATACTTTGCTTTGCCGCTGTTAAGCTGGCTCACCATTTCATCTCTGCTGATTCCCAATGTTTCTGCTGAAGAATAGAGGTAGAGACCGTGACCCGCTTCGTCCTGTACTTTAGCGATCAGTGTTACTTTACGACGAAGTGTTGGAGCGCGGGTGATCCAATTGCCTTCCGGCAGCATGCCTACGATTTCGCTATGTGCGTGCTGACTGATCTGACGAATCAGGGTTTGCCGGTATTTCTCCGGCATCCAGTCTTTGGGTTCTATCCGGATCTCTTTGTCGATCTTATCCTGGAATATCTTTTCAAGTTCTATCAGAGACATGCGCAAGCGTTTAGGGTGTAAATATAAGCATTTAGCAGCGGAAATGCTAACGGGTGTTAGTATGCTTTATCATTTGGCATCATAGTCTACAGTAATCTTTCCGCTTCTCGGGTGGCTCTGGCAGGTAAGAATGAAACCTGCTTCCAGTTCATCTTTTTCGAGGGCATAATTAGCGTCCATTTCCACCTGGCCTTCTGTAAGCCTTGCCCGGCAGGTAGAACATACGCCGCCTTTGCAGGCATAAGGCAGATCGACCCCTTGCTGCAGTGCGGCGTCAAGAATGCTTTCGCCGTGGTAAGTGAGTTTGAAATTGAAAACGGTACCATCTAATTTAACATGAACTTCCGATGTTTTCCCCGCATCAGCCGCCTGCCGGGCAGTTGGGCCGGAAGCTGTTAGGGCCTGCTTTTGGCCGGGCGATGTAAACAGTTCGAAATGAATATTGTTTTCATCTACTCCCTGTGCTTGCAGGAAGGCCTTTACGGAGAAGATCATCTCCGCGGGCCCACAGATAAAGAACTCGTTGAAGCGCGTAAACTGAAGCAGTTTTCCATTCAGCTCGCTGCATTTGCCTGCATCTATCCTTCCATAATTTATGGCGTTGTCCGTTCTTTCCCCGCTCAGGATATGAAGGAGGCTGAAGCGGTCTATATACTTGTTTTTGAGCGCTTCCAGTTCTTCCCGGAATATGATGGAGTTACGGTTCCTGTTGCCATAAACCAGGGTAAACTGGCTTAGCGGTTCCATAGCAAGTGTTGCTTTAATGATGGAAATAAGGGGTGTAATACCGCTTCCCGCCGCAAAGGCCAGATAGTGCTTTTTATGCAATGGGTTCAGGGGTGTGAAAAACTTGCCGGAAGGAGGAAGAAGTTCTAGCGTGTCGCCCGCTTTAAGCGTATGGGCGTGACCGGAAAAGCGGCCTTGTAACACCCTTTTAACGGCAACCCTTAGTTCGCCCTCGTCGGGCGTGCTGCAGATGGAATAGGACCTTCTGACTTCTTCGCCTTCTACCGTGCTTCTGACCGTAATATTTTGTCCGGGGATAAACCTGAATTCTTCCTGCAGGTTATCGGGGATATCGAAAGCGATCGAAACGCATTCTGCCGTTTCTCTCCTAATGTCTTTTATCTTTAAAGCGTGGAAGTGCGTTGCCATAGATCGTTATTATTTTTTCAAGCCCTCCACCAGTATCATGACCATATTTTCTTCGAGCAGTTCGGGGCTTATCTTCCTTTTACTCCGGTGCCAGGATTCAATGCCGCTTACCGCGTGAAGGATAATGAGAACGGCTGTAGGTGCGTCTATCTCCTTGATCTCTTTATTCTTAATACCTTCTTCTATAATGCCGGCAAAGCGTTTTCTGTAGATACGGCGCTGGTTCTGAATATTGGAAAGATAAGGATCCGACAAGTGTCTCCATTCCCTGTCGGAAACGACCACCTCTTCAAAATGATGAACCATGTGCTGGATATGAAAGCGAAGCAGTGCATTGATCTTTTCGATGGCGGTGAGAGCGCCCGCATCGAGTGTTTCAATATTTGTCATGAATTCATTCGCCACTTTGAAACAGATTTCCTGCAGCAGTTCTGATTTCGATTGAATATGATTGTAAAGACTTGCTGCTTCAACGCCTACTTTCTCGGCCAGATCGCGCATGGAAGTGGCACTGAATCCTTTTTCGTGAAACAGTCTCGAGGCTGCTTCCACAATCGTTTCTTTTTTAGTTCCGTTCTTTTTGCTTTTTATTTTGGCCATATGGGGCCCAAAGATAGTAAAAACTAACACTTGTTAGGAGCCTTGGGCAGAACCCGTTGCAGCAAGGCCATCCAGCATTATTTTTTATGCAGGTATAGATAATCACTGAAATTAAAGTAGGTTTGCGTGCCCGAAAATTAAATCATAAACACTCATATATGTCCTTAATTGTAGTAGGTTCCATGGCTTTTGATGCGATCGAAACCCCTTTTGGTAAAAGTGATAGGATCGTTGGAGGAGCCGCTACGTATATAGCATGGAGCGCTTCGAATTTTACCAGGCCGATCAAACAGATCTCTGTTGTTGGCGGCGACTTTCCGCAGGAGGAGCTCGATGCGCTGAAGGCAAAAGGCGTAGACCTGGAAGGCGTGCAGATTAAAAAGGATGAAAAGTCGTTCTTCTGGAGTGGCCGGTATCACCTGGATATGAACACCCGTGATACCCTGGAAACACAGCTAAATGTTCTTGGCAGTTTTCAGCCTGTGGTTCCGGAAAGTTTTCAGGGTGCGGAGTTTTTGATGCTAGGTAACCTGGCGCCGGCCGTTCAATTGAGCGTGATAGAACAGCTGAAAGTGCGACCGAAGCTGATCGTGCTGGATACGATGAATTTCTGGATGGAAATTGCTTTACCGGAACTTAAGGAGGTAATCAGCAAAGTGGATGTGCTTATGGTAAACGATAGCGAAGCCAGGCAGCTCAGTGGGGAGTATTCCCTGGTGAAGGCGGCAAAAAAGATTCTAAGTAGCGGCCCCAGATATCTTGTAATCAAGAAAGGGGAACACGGCGCACTGCTTTTTCATGAAAATGAAGTGTTCTTTGCACCGGCATTGCCACTGGAAGATGTCTTCGATCCAACAGGTGCGGGCGATACATTTGCGGGGGGCTTTATTGGTTATATAGCAAAAACCAAAGACATTTCTTTCGCAAATATGAAGACCGCCATCATCGTTGGTTCTGCAATGGCCAGCTATTGCGTGGAAAAGTTTGGAGCGGCACG
>JACMJX010000024.1 GCA_014380425.1 Chitinophagaceae bacterium
CGATCAACCGCTCCCTGAAGGTTAGATGAATTATTACCACTATTCATCGATATACAGGCTATCGACAAAACGATAAATAGGAGGAGTATGAATTTCTTCATTGGTTTACCCGGTGTGGGTGAATTGAAGCAGAAAAGTAATCGTTTTCCTATTAACCTGAAATGTTGATCGACTCTATTTCAGGATTATTTATAATTATAAACTGAAGGCCTCAAATCCGGTATTTAGCGGGAGCGATTTCTTTTCAGCAAACCCGGTTATTTTCTCCACGAAACTAAAATCCCGGACGATTTTCGTGATCCTGTTTATATCTTCAGCAAAAATCCTGTCTTCCTTTGCAAAGCCTACAAAATCACGCACATAATCGTGGGCGAACTCAAGTATTTCACTGCTTTTATGTGGTCTTCGAAACTCGATTGCCTGGCTGGCGCTGAGTAATTCAATGGCCAGGATATATTCCAGGTTGTCCAGTACATTATTAAGTTTCCGGCCGCTGATCGAGCCCATGCTCACGTGGTCTTCCTGACCCAGGGATGTGGGAATACTATCAGCGCTGGCGGGGAAACAGAGCGTCTTGTTTTCACTTACCAGTGCGGCGGTGGTGTACTGAGGGATCATGAAACCGCTGTTTAATCCAACATTATCCATGAGCAAAAGTGGCAGTCCCCATTTGCCTTCCAGCAGCAGGTAGCAGCGTCGGTCTGAAATATTGCCTATCTCCGCCGTAGCGAAACAGGCATAGTCGAGCGGCAAAGCAATCGGTTGCCCATGAAAATTGCCCCCGCTGATCGTATCATCCGGACCGAGAATGATGGGGTTATCAGTAACCGAATTTAATTCGATCTCGGTCAATTCTTTTAAATGTAACCAGGCGTTACGGGATGCTCCATGAACCTGCGGCATACAGCGAAGTGAGTAAGGATCCTGCACGCGGCCACAATCAATATGGCTCTGCATGATTTCGGAATCCTGTAATATATTACGGAGACGCTGCGCTACAAGTTGGTTGCCGGTAAATGGCCGGAGGGCATGTAACCGTTCATCGAAAGGAGCCTTGGTTCCGGTAAGCGCTTCGAGACTCATCGCACCAATGATATCTGCCGCTTCAAGACAGTTGTGCATACGCTGCACAGCCTTTACCGCGAAGGATAATATAAACTGCGTGCCGTTGATGAGTGCAAGTCCTTCCTTGGGACCCAACTGAATAGGTTGTAGCCCGAATTTATTCAGTGCCGCAGCAGATTTCATGGTAATTCCCTTGTCGACCACTTCTCCCAGTCCGATCAGCGGAAGAAATAGATGTGCTAATGGTGCAAGATCGCCACTCGCACCAACACTCCCCTTTTCAGGAACTACCGGAATAATATCATTTTCTATATGCCAGATGATGCGTTGCAGCGTTTCCAATTGAACACCAGAGAAACCCTGCGCCAGCGCATGCACTTTCGTGATCAGCATGAGCCGGGCAATATCATTCGGAATAGGCTTTCCCACTCCTACACTATGACTTTGCAGGATCTTATATTGCAGCGTGGCAGTATCGGCTGCAGAAATAGGAGTATTTGCAAGTATTCCAAAACCCGTGTTTACACCATAAACGGTCTTATTATCCCTGACAATTTGTGCTACATGTTCCTCACTGGCCCGGATCTTCGCAATAGCGGCCGCGTTCAGTTGAGCTTTTTGTTTACCGGTGGAGATATCAATGGCTATCCTGATCGTGAGGTGGTCGATGCCGTAATTGAAAATAGTTTGCATGTAGATCTATTCCTGCAAAGTAAAGGAATAAGGCAAATACCGCCTAAGGGTACAAAAGAGCAGCGGGAGTCCAATAGTGTATCATTTAATTACCTGAATTAAGCTATCTTCGCGCCTCTCAAAAGGCCCGGTAGCTCAGTTGAATAGAGCAACTGCCTTCTAAGCAGTAGGTCATTGGTTTGAATCCAATCCGGGTCACAGTCAAGCTGGTAAAGGGTTTCAGAGGAATTTGAAACTCTTTTTTTATGCGCTAAAATGAGGCTGGTTGAAACATAGTTGAAACAGCAAAGATTTTTTGTGTCTCCAAAACTTTCTTTATAAAGCTTGGTTAAAACATTCTTAAGAGCAGTAGAAGTCTTCTCAGCTTTTCTTCTTTCGATCATTCTTTCCCTTGCTATCAGCTTTTCAATTCTGTCCTTTGAGAGGCTATATTTCCTGCTCAGAGCCTCTACAGTGGTGCCAGACCGGAAACCTGGTAGATATCTTCATCCCTTATTATTTCTTTTAATTAGGGATCTCGAAGTCCACCTTAGATTGCTTATTGCATTGTTAGCACCATTACCATCACAATGTTCAATCCTTTGTCCAGGCTTCTGAGGCTTTCCAAAAGCTTCCATGACCAGTTCGTGAATATACCTTTGGATTTTAATACTTTCCTGAGAGTTAACCCTACCAGCTTTTTGTTTGATACAGGTAGGATAAAAGGCTTTAGGATTGTCTCAGGTCTGCCAATATAGATTCGTTTGATTCTTCCCTGGTTAGATATCTGATACCGGCCATTTGAGTGGGGTACGTCTTTCCATTCTTCTATTAATGTTGCATTCATATTTATAAATAGAATCGTTTCATAGTCTTTCATTTTATCAGCAATGGATTAACAAGGCTTTAACCGTTCAACTGAGTGTATAGGAATATTGATACGTGTGTAGGAAAGTCTTACTGGATTAATAACTTTTAATCAGACTTACTATTAAAGGTGAGTGTCTAGGAAATTTTATACGTGTCTAGGAATATTGAACCCTTTTATAAATAGTTTAGCTATCAGTATAATTTTTTAAAAATATATTTCAAGTATCTATGCACTCTGAAACGAGCCACTGGTATAGGTTTCATTCCCTCTCTCTATTCTTTAACTAAGTATTAGTTTACACAGAATCACATTTAGCATATTTATAATTGTAAGGGATAAGAATACATACGCCTTACATAGTTCTTTATAGTTGATATCCAAATCAACAAGCTATATGCACTTTGAGGCATATAGGTAATTAATAGTAGCATCTGATTTTTAAAAACTTTACTGCAAACGACCAATCTAAGCATTACACTCCAAACATTAGAACGAGTGAAGAATGATAAAGATTAAAGCCCATTGTTTAGTTCTAAAATAGGATGGTATTCTAATATTTTGATAGGAAGCTTAAAACCTGCAATGTTCGACCCGGTAACAACAAGTACTCTAATGGGGACACAAAGGTTTTTATCAAAGCATGGA
>JACMJX010000320.1 GCA_014380425.1 Chitinophagaceae bacterium
GCAGATTTAAAAGGCGATTTGCCTTTCAACCCACAGATCATCACTTTAATACCCAGGGAACAAGCCAGCCGGGTGAACGTTAGTTTGGAAGTCATGCCTCCCAGGCCCAGACTGCTCTTATCCGTTCTCACATACCCCATCAGCGTATGGTCGATCTTTTCTACCCTGGGGATGATGTTGTTCTCACTATCCATAAAGCCGCCGGCAGAAGTACAAAGAATCAGCGCTTCTGCATCAAAGCCGATCGCAATCAATGTAGCCAGTTCATCGTTATCGGAAAACTTAAGTTCCACATTGCTGACCAGGTCGTTTTCATTCACCACGGGCAGAATGCCATTGTTCCAGAACTCGGTGAAAGTGTCTTTAAGCTGAAGAAATTGCGGCCTGTTGCTGAAATGGTGGCGCTCACACAATGCCTGCGCCACAGGTATATGGTAAGCAGAGAAATACTTACGATACAGTTGAATAAGCACCGGGTTGCCAATGGCAGCAGCCGCCTTGCGCTCGGTAAGTGTTCCCTTATAGCTTTTAATGAAAGCCCTGCCCGCGCCCACCGCGCCGCTAGATACCAGTACAACCCGATAACGCGATGACAGTTCCGCGATTTCTGCTGCTACTTTCCTGATAATCGGCTGCGCTATTACGCCCTCCTTTGTAATGACAGCCGTACCCAACTTGATAACCAGTACCCCTTGTTGCATACGGCAAAAGTAGAGCATTTGAATGTACAATCGTAGCCCTTACTGCAGCCAGCCATTACTCTTCATCCAGTCGCGGCACCGTTCCATCCAGCTATCCGTGGTAGTGGTATTGTTTAAACCGAACCCGTGGCCCCCTTTGGGATACACCACCAGTTCCGCAGGCACGCCGTTCTTATTCAGCGCCTCGTAGAACCGGATGCTGTTACCTACTTTCACCACCTCGTCATCACCCGCATGCACCAGCAATGTCGGCGGCGTTTGCGGCGTTACCTGCAGTTCATTCGAGTAAAGATCACGCAGCGTTGCCGGGGCATCCTTTCCCAGCAGGTTGGTTCGGGAGCCCATATGAGCCAGGCTATCGGAGAAGCTGATCACCGGGTAAAGCAGTATGAGGAAGTCGGGGCGGAGCTGCACTGCTTCCTTATTTTGAATAACAGGCCTGTTGAAATGTGTTGCCGCTGTAGAAGCAAGATGTCCCCCGGCAGAAAAGCCCATGATGCCCACTTTATTCACGTCTATATTCCATTCCTTTGCCCGCCTGCGCACGATACTAATGGCCGTCTGAGCATCCTGCAGCGGCCCGATGGAGATATCCTTCATGATCCTTTCGTCCGGCAGCCGGTACTTCAACACAAACGCCGCCACACCCAGTTTATTCAACTCTTTCGCCACCCATTCGCCTTCTTTGCTGATAGACAGCCCGTGGTAGCCTCCACCCGGGCAAATAATCACCGCCGTTCCATTACCCTTACCTGGCGGCGGCAGAAAAGCAGTAAGCGTAGGCTGAGACACTTTCGTAACAAAGATATCCGTACCGTGCTTCTCGTGGGTCTCGACATTATGCGCCACCAGTGCGCCCGGGGGGCCATCAGGGTATAGTGGAATAGAGTCTTGTGCTTTCATGGTAGTATTAGCTGATATAAATAGAGCGGCAAACAATGCTTTTTTCATGTGTTAAAAATAATATGTTTTTAGATAGGTTTTTGCTACCGCTTCTACGTTCTACTATAGCTTCGTAAAACACAACGAGACACAATGCACTAAAATAAGATAGTACCCTTTAAAAAATGAGTGTCCCTACAATACCATAAGAGTTAACCATGGGTCAGAATATACAATGTTAAAAAGTAAAACGACACCTATTAACAGAACGCTCACAGCTGTATCTTCACAGGAATAAAAGCCCGCCTGCTATGAATCGAACATTGCTTTTCAGTCTTTTTCTGTTTTGTTGTTATTATTCATCTTCCGCCTGCTCTATCCTGCTTTATGTTGATCCCACAACGGGGAAGGTGTATGCAGTAAACAACGAAGACTACTGGCTTGATGAAAAAGCGTATTTAAAAATTATCCCCGCGGGTAATCAACAGCTCGCGAGACTTTGGTATGGGTGGGATAATTTCGCTCAGGGAGGCATTAACGCAGCAGGATTGTTTTTCGATGGCGCAGCCACCCCTACGCAACCATTGGCTAAAGGCTATCATTTGCCCAAAAACAATCTGGGCGATGCTATACTAGCCAACTGTAAAAATGTAGATGAAGCGTTGGATTACCTGGAAAAGGAAAAGATTGCCCTTACGACAGGGCATATGTTATTTGGTGACGGAAACGGCAATGGTGTGGTCGTTGAATGGATCAATGGTGAGAAGAGAATTACCACGCGAAAAGACAATTATCTCATGATGACCAATTATTTGATAAACGATACTACTGCCGGCAATTATCCCTGCCAGCGGCATATTGCCATGCTGAAGCAAATCGAGCATATAGAGCAAAACAGCGAATTGGTCGACTTGAAAACAATCGGAGGTGTACTCGCCCATGCAGTTCAGATTCCTGTGAAAAACAGCAAAGGTCGCAAAAGCGGTACGCTGTATTCCAGCTTTTTCGATATCACAGATATGCGAATGACGCTTGTTTACCAACTGGATAATAGCCGGAAGATTACACTCGACCTGAAGCAAGAATTTGAAAAACCTACATCGCAAACCATACGTTTTGCGGATATCGCGCCAAATCGCCTTTAAGCAGTCTTTACTAAAGGCCAATGCATCTAGTACAGGGCCTTGTTGTCTACCCGACAAGAATTAAGAACCCGCTTTCGGTGGGAGCCGGTACAAATCGAAATCGAAACTTAATTTCAGTTTTCCCGATAGCTTATTGTATATTCTATCTAGATATAAAGAAGGTGTGCTCACGCTATCATCGGTAGTTATAAATACGGC
>JACMJX010000321.1 GCA_014380425.1 Chitinophagaceae bacterium
AGGGCATGTCTTATTCGAAAGATTGCACTAAAAGTGTTAGTACGAAAGCGGAGATGCGCTATTTCCCGAAGGTATTCGAGGCTCGGCCGGTTCTTCAACTGCAAAGGATATTTGTCCCCGTCGCAGTCTCCCAGGATCTCTATAGCGGTTGCCTTAATCTCCGCCTTTTGTCCTTTCCCCATCGACTCCACCAACTCACCCGTTACCTTCAGGGAAGCTCCATTTGTGATACGTTTAAGGATGGCATCATCAAATCGTCCAAGTTCGGCTACTACTTGAACATTAGTGTTTGTACTTCCATCGTTCAACGCTATAAACTGATTATTACGAAAGGAGCGAACCCACCCCATAACGGTTACTTCAATACCATAGCTTTCCGTTGCCAGTAAATCTTTCACTTTCACCCGTTTGTTGAACATGCCTATTGTTTTTAGGACGGTAAAGATAGAAACGCAACTATCATATTTACCTATAAAAAATTTTTTATTTTCATTTTTTGACTTAACATTGTGAAGGAATTAGGCCGATTAGTTGTTTTTCTCTTCAAAACTCATCCGGACTTCTAAGTTCCATTCAAGATTTTTCAATTCGATTTTTCACCCAATAAGAGTGGTTTTTTGATTTCACATCCTCAAGAGATTTTATGTACGACATACTCCAACTGAACGACATGCTCGTTCCAGAGCTGCTAGACATTGCAGACAAACTAAAGATAACCGGCTCTAAGAAGCTGGATAAGCAGGAACTAATTTACAAAATACTGGATCGCCAAGCTCTCGTTACAAATGAAAAAAACGGTACAGAAGAAGAAAAGCCGAAACGTAAACGAGTTGTTAAAACAGCTACAGGCAATTCTACTGAAGAGGCAGAAGTTGTAAGCGGATATGCGCCCTCGAAAAAGACCGAAGCAAAGAAAGAAACCAGGAAAAAAGAAGAAAAGGCAGCAGTAGTGGAATCTGTAAAGGAAGATAAAACAGCGCCTAAAAAGCTTTCTGTTAAAAGCAAAGAAGAAGTGGCACCAGTGGGCAGGATTTCTGCTAAAGACAAAAAACAACCTATCCCTGTTTCTAATCCTGGTGAAGATGACACTGACGAAGACGAGGAAGAACAACCTCATAGAAGTTCAGGCATTTCTTCTATAGACGATCATGAACTCGGCGAGATATTTCGCTCTGCCAGCAATGTAAATATTCATCTCGGTAATAATAATTCGCAGGGTGATCAAGCGCAGCAGCCGTATGCTAATGATACAAATGGTCAGAAAAATGTTCCACAGCAGCGGCGCAATGAGCCCAGACAGGAAGTTTTCAATATAGAGTTTGATGGAATCATTCTAGCAGAAGGCGTACTTGAAATGATGCCTGACGGCTATGGTTTCCTGAGAAGCAGCGACTATAACTATCTGTCTTCCCCCGATGACGTATATGTTTCTCCCTCTCAAATTAAATTATTCGGACTGAAGACAGGTGATACAGTTCATGGATCTGTTCGCCCTCCTAAAGAGGGTGAAAAGTATTTTGCGCTGCTAAAAGTGGAAACCATTAATGGTAAAGGCCCAGAAGAAGTACGCGACCGCGTGCCTTTTGACTATCTTACCCCGTTATTTCCTTTTCAGAAAATGAACCTGTTTACGAGTCCTACTAATTTCAGCACAAGAATTATGGACTTGTTTACTCCCATAGGTAAAGGACAGCGTGGACTTATCGTATCTCAGCCAAAAACGGGTAAAACAATGCTGTTAAAAGCAGTGGCTAATGCTATTGCAGAAAACCATCCTGAGTGTTACCTGATGATAGTGCTGGTAGATGAGCGGCCCGAAGAGGTTACTGATATGGAGAGAAGTGTGCGAGCGGAAGTGATAGCTTCCACGTTTGACGAACCTGCAGAAAAGCATGTTAAAGTGAGCACTATGGCGCTTCAGAAAGCGAAAAGACTGGTAGAGTGCGGACATGATGTAGTGATACTGCTTGATTCTATTACCCGTCTTGCACGTGCCCACAATACTGTCGCCCCCGCAAGTGGTAAAGTACTATCCGGCGGTGTAGAAGCAAATGCGATGCAGAAGCCGAAGCAGTTTTTTGGGGCTGCGCGTAAAATAGAAAATGGAGGGTCGCTTACCATTCTCGCAACAGCCCTCATTGATACAGGATCAAAGATGGATGAAGTTATCTTTGAAGAGTTTAAGGGAACAGGTAACATGGAACTTCAGCTAGATAGAAGATTAAGCAACCGTCGTATTTACCCAGCTATTGACCTGGTTTCTTCTTCTACCAGAAGGGATGACTTGCTTCTTGATAAAGAAGTATTGCAACGAATGAATCTCCTGCGTGTATTCCTAAGCGATATGAATGCTGAAGAAGCAATGAATGAATTGTTAAGACGCATGCGTGGAACCCGAGACAATGAGGAGTTTCTGGCTAGCATGAACAGATAAAAGACTTACCTATATAGCTTAAATTAGAAAACCCAGAGAAATGACCTTCTCTGGGTTTTTGTTATTGAAACTTTATGTAGGGCACTTTAAAAAATAAGATGCCCCTTGTTTTTAATCTTTTCATTGGTAAGCTCCATTACAAATTGAATGCCGCTGATGTCTTTGACGGCGTTTATCATATGCAAAATAGCTTCGTCACTTACGTAATCACCTTTCATTAGCCATAAATAGTCAAGGTGTTTGACTTCAGGAAGAAGGAATT
Source organism: Chitinophagaceae bacterium (assembly GCA_014380425.1). Classification (GTDB taxonomy): domain Bacteria; phylum Bacteroidota; class Bacteroidia; order Chitinophagales; family Chitinophagaceae; genus JADCRZ01. Next base: position 2,697 of record JACMJX010000321.1, read on the forward strand.
CTCCGTCGTGCTGATTATTGTACAAATAGTGGATAAGGGAACAATTGGGTTCCGCATATTCGTAAACTGTGAAAAAGAAGTTACGATGCTTTTTGTTTAGCTGTATTTCAATGCTATTATTGATCTTAAATTTGAAACGGAAAATCTGGTTAAATTGCCAGCAAAGGAGATAATCTTTAATGGGGGCTACAATTCCGAGCAGGCGTGTGTTTTCAAAAAAATCTTCTTCCATCCCACCTGTATCCAGCTTGAACTTCATGAACGCTAAAATAGCAAAATCATTTTGCTTTTTCTACCAAGGTATAGATATAGTTTAGTTTTTCCATATCTGCTGTGCCGCTTACATTAATCATATAATTTTCGCTTGTAGCCAATAGTGGGGTGTTGGCGGTTGAAGCATTAGATGCAGGCTCTGCGGCCAGCGGATTAAAGAATGCGACGAGGAGATAATTATTATTTTTTGATTTGCTGTTTTTAAGCAGATTTCCTATTTCGATTAGTGCGGCGGTATTATCTGCGCTCTCATTAGTTCCGATCATAATTGTTTTAGGAGCATTATTATTAATTAATCCGATAATATATTTTCCATGTCGCCTTCTTTCAGAAAAAGCTACTTTGAGCTTAATGTCGAGCATAGCTGTTTCATCGCTAAAGTATTGTTTTGCCGCAGCAGATTCAATATATATTACAGGAAGTGGAAGTACTTCTCCTGTTTCTTTTCCGTCGAATACAATACTGTCTTTTATAAATGATGTGTTATAAAGAAAAAGAGCAGTGCACCCTTTTTGGCTTACTTCTTTAGCTTTAGCAGCTATAAAGCTTTTGATATTAAGAGTGCTCGCGAGGGTAGTATCTTCTAATATTTCTTTCAGGTCAAAAAACCAGGGCTGGCCAGCTTCCTGAAGCGATAAAGAAGGAGCTGCTTCCAAATTTATGGAGGGCGACATTAGTAGAGGAAAATACCCACCTGGTTTGACTTCTTCCCCATTTATAAAGAGGTAAGCTGACGAACTTATCTCGAAGCCTTCCGGTATATCAAATAAATGGAGATAAGTTCCATTATCGCCTTTAGGTTCTATTCCATTAAGATTAAATTGCAGACAGATATATTCCTGCATTCTTTTGTCCCTTTCCTCCAGAGATATATTGTAAGAAAGCTGATTGACATGTGTAGAAAGATGGGCAATTATAGCCTTATCTGATTTTTTTAACTTCTGAGCATTAACTGAGAAAATCTCAAGTACTGATAAAGACAAGGAAAGGAAAAGGCTGATCCAGGAATTCATTTTAACTTTTTTAACAATTCGTTGATTATCACGCAAAGGTATATTCTCAAATTGTATTCCCTGTTTAAATGTTTAGAAAAGACACCAGTATTTTCTCGCCTCGTATTTTTTCCATTACTTTTGCAGATTAGCTTTTCCTGAACCGGACAATAGCGGTGAGGAAGGCCGCTCAAATCAGTAAAATAAGCTTAATGGCGCTACCGCACCTTATAAAGTACGTGTACACGAATGGAACAGATGAAGTTATCCGCAGGGGCAAGAAGATACATGCAAATGGGTTTGTAGAATTGATCGAATATGATGAGTTGCTGGGTTCTGTTACATTTCGCGTAAAGGATGACAGTTATGCTACGTACTATAAAGTGAACGTTCAGAAGTTTAAGGACCTGAAAACACTTTCTTTACGCTGCAGCTGCCCTTATAACCTGGGAGACATTTGCCGGCATGAATCAGCTGCTCTTATTCAATTGCAAGAGTTGCTTGACAAAAATATGCTTCAAGCGGAGAAAACCAGCTACGATCAGCGCCATACAGTAGTTAAGATGAAGTTTATTGACCTGAAGACAATCAAACTGCTTTGCTCGCCAGAATCCTATCTACAGGCAGACGAATACCTAAGAAATCAACAGGCTAAAATTACTTTTGCTCAGGATGAAATAGTAAAAGCTACCGTAGAACTTGAAAGCAGTACTTATCCAGTAGTCATTCGCAAAAACGAAGAACGGAACTTCGATACCAGCTGTGATTATGAAGATGCGGCCCACCCACTTTGTTTACCTAAGGTGATCGTTCTGCTGCAGTTGCTTCAGACGCACGGACCCCACTATTTTGATTCTATACGGAACTGGGACAAGGAGAAAAATAAACTTCTTGAAGCGTATGGCTATTCTTTAAACGATGATCTGAAGGGAAAGTTTGAATTTGCCTATAAAGAAGGGAAACCTTTTTTGCGGGTACTGGACACTTCTATCAAACGCATTACTCCGGTGGCGGTAAACAAACCGCGGCCCGTAGAGATGGAAATAGCCGTTCAGGAAGAAAGTGCCCTGCCTTCTCCTCTTCGCAGCGGACTTCGACTGGGTATTGTTTTTAATTTCAATCACAAGTCGTACCCCTTTTTTCAGGTGGAGGCAGTACAAGGGGAAACGGATGAAGAACAGAAGACTTTCATAGGCAAAACAGAAAAGCTGGATCTCTCTAAATTCGTGAATGTAGATGTGCTTACAGAAGAAGATAAGCAACTATTGCCATCACTCCGCCGAATGCAGGAATCGGAAGTAACTAAGTATCTTAATCGAAACTCACCTTTTAGTGGTATATGGGAAAACATTATTCACCAGGAATCAGATGAACTACCGGAAGAAACGAGGCACCTAATGATAGAATACCTCCATCCTAGGCTTAAAAAGATTTTTACTGAGGTTGCTTCTAATCCATTTGTCTTTTACCTACAGGGGCATAAGCCATTTAAGACGGATAGTCTCAAAACACTAGGCATCGTACCTGATTTTATTACCCCTCACTTTAAAGTAGTAACTAAGAAAGACAAATATGAGGTTTCCTGCTGGGTAAGCATCAACGGGAACAACATGGAAGTGTCTAATAATGCGCTTACAAGCGGACTGCTTTTCTTTTATGGCGAGAACATTTATTTATGGAATAACATTGAGGATGTAACACATGTAGAAAAGTTTATAGGCAAGGAAAGAGTCATGATCAGCAAAGCAGACTGGCCTCAGCAGCTAAA
>JACMJX010000025.1 GCA_014380425.1 Chitinophagaceae bacterium
AAACAACCCTGAGCGGCGGCTTTACAATCAATTACTCTTACTGCCGAATCAACTTTTTAATAAAGAAGGAATGAATTAGTCGGCTTTTTATCTCAATTAATCATAAATTTGATGTACTAGAATAGTTGAATCAAATTCTTATTACATATTTATAAACTAGGATAAATTCTGATAAATTCTGCAGAATCAACAATCATCTTTTATGGTATAAATAATTTGATATGGAAAATTTAAAAGCCTCTTTAGGTAGCTTGGGACTAAATGACGCCGATATCGTTTCTATTTGTTCGATGTTTCGGTTTAAGGAATATGCTAAGAATGAGTACCTGCTGAGAGAAGGGCAGATGGCCAATAAAATATTCTTTATCGAAAAAGGTAGTGTGATATTGGGAGATGAACTGGAAGATAAATTCGTTACCCGCCATTTAGCAAAAGAAAAGGAATTTGTAACCAGTCTTGCAAGTTTCTCGAAAGAAACGGTCTCCAGGGAATTTCTGAAAACACTCGAACCTTCTCATATATATGCAATGTCTAAAAAGGATTTCGACCTTCTTCTTCAACGCTACCCAACCATAAACCAGTTTTTTCAGCAAGTCATTTTTGATACGTTGATCAAATGCCAGCAACGTATTACAGATCTAATAAGCCTCGATGCCAAGGAGTACTACCAGGATATTCTGCAAAATCACCCTGAGTACATATTAAGAATGCCCCAGTACGACCTGGCCTCCTACATGGGCATAGAACCTCAAAGCCTGAGCCGGCTCAAAAAAGCAAGTGAATAATGCATCAGGCAGCATTTATTAACAAATGTGAACTTTAAATAGAAATGATATTTGTTGTTTTGTGAAATATCAGAACAACAATACTATGACTAAGAAAAAACAGATTTTAACTTGTATCATCTTCACTCATTTCTGCCTGTTTGCTGTAGCTCAGGACACCACAGTCGCTACTAAGCCGCAGTTTGCAATAGAAGCAAGAGTGACCACTTACCTTCAGGGAGGCTATGACCTCGGCGCATTTTATTATCCCAAAAATTCAAGGCTGAGCTTCGGGGTACTCGTGGCAGGGCATGACATCAGCGGCAATACAAAGGAATTACTATTCAGCAGCAATGATCATGATAAGTTAGACATGCGCCTTTCCTGGATAGTTAGCTTACAAACCCGGTATCATTTTGCTAAACACAGAGAAGGCTTCTTCGGTGAAGCTGGTGTGGGAATCGAAGAGTTTAGCGTAGCATCCGGCAACTCCGATAACAATGATATAAACGGCTTTATTGCCCCGGCTTTCGGCTATATCTGGTATCCCTGGCAACGTGATGGATTCTACCTTATGCCGAAATTGGCTACCGTATTTACCCTTTTCAGGGAAGATGAGCAAACGATCAATGAAACCCGGTATCAACTAAAGTCTTTTTTCCTTGCTCCAAGCCTATCTATCGGGTGGAAATTTTAGACCGTGTGTCTAAAGATTATTGATGAATTTATAACTAAACACATCAAAAATGCTATTCCTTGGCTAACAATTTCCATAGGTTTCCAGCAATATCTGGCTATCGTTACTTCTTATATGCTTTCTCCAGTTGCAACCAGCTTGTTCCATCTGTCACGTAATTATTCCATGCCTCGGGTGCCGCGAAATGCTTATTCCCTCCCCATCCGGCGCCGGCATAATAAGTAAATGGTTTGCCGGGTTTTACTTTTATTAAAATGTATTGATCGCCCTCGCTTTCAGCAAAGCCCATAAACTGTTTAGGGTCTATCATCACCGCTGTTCCTATGCTGCCTTTTGTGGAATCTGTTTTTTCAAAGCTCGAAAGCAGGCCTTTGTCCTTCTCTTTTATTAGCAATGGTTTACCGAAAGTAGTAAGCCCGATACCAATAATGATGTCTTCTTTGTTTTTCGAACGAATAGTGCTTACAACCTGAAAAAAGTTGGTACCGTTAATCATACTGATCTTTTTCTCCTCTGATACTTGCAAACCCGCCGCGTTCCAGGTATCGAACTTTAAAGTAAACTCCAGGCGGTCTTTGTCATTTTTTATTATACGATGTGCATCATACGTTGGGGAAGGAAACGGTTTACCATTTCTCCACACGGCAGTACCACCGCAACCGCGAAAGAAACCCATGTGGTAAAAATCGCAGCCTTCACCTCGGTCAAGATGATAATCCTCCCCCCGCGCATTCAACCGGTACCATTTATCGATGATGGAATAATCGACAGACTTCGTCCAGATGTCAATCCCGCTGCTTACCTTGTCCCTCACTGGTGGTCCATAATAGCGAAAAGCAATACGGTCGTTTTCCCATGCTATGTCCTGACTGCGCTCCGGAACATATTTAACATAGGTTCTTACCATTGGTGTAATGGTGTCCAAAGCTGCATACTTACCGGGCTCCAGAGCATTAATCTGTACATAGCCTATCTTTGCAGCTTGCGCCAATGCGAGTACAATCGGTCCAAATCCATGCGGATCATTGTAAATCCACACATGATTGATATAATCGTCCTTAGTTCCATTACGCGGACATAAACAGCTATAGCAGGCATGGCTTACAGAACCATCCCAGGCTATATAGGAAGTAAGTGAAGTAATACCTCTTAAAAAGTTATCCTGGTATTTCTTGTCTAATAATCCCCGTTCAAGCATAATCCCTAAACTATAAAGCAGTAAGCCACTGCCAGATGTCTCTGTGAAAGATTTGCTGTCTGTTATCTCCTGGTGCCACAGGCCGGCCTTATCCTGATAACGGAGTAATGCCCTGAAGAATTCATCTGCAAGTGTTTCTACCTCTTTTCTTTTGGAGTGGCTGGAAGGTAAATCTCTTATCAATATGGCCAGGGCTAACGCTCCCCAGCCGTTTCCCCGGCTCCAGTTATCTTCCGAAACTACTCCCGAACCCTTAAATCCGCGACCCTGATGTAGTAGTTGCGTTTTGCTATCACGAAGAATCCGGAAGAGTTCCAGTGTCTCGAATACAGCCAAATCCACATATTCGCTTTTCTGTAAACTTAAGCCCGCGTACAACATATAAGGAGTAACGGCAAAAGCCATGTCGATAAAAACCTGATCCGTTTTTTGAGATGCCCAGTTTGCCGTAAGTACACGTTCCTTCGATCGTTTCTGAGTAGTGTACATTTCCTTTGCCGCCTCACTAACTTGCACACTTAGTGCATCAGTTGCCTTCGAATAGTTTAAGAAAGCTGCACCGCTACCACCTGCCTTATAGCTGATGAAACTCCCCTTACCTTGAACTTCGCCCGTGCCGAACTTTTTATAGATGGAAATAACCTCGTTCAGAACATTCTTTTCAGGATAAACCATGGCCAGATCAGTCATAGCTTGTAGCAGCAAGCTTCCCTGGTAGGTTCCCAGGTCCGTTTCTTTCAAGCCCTTGTTAAGCACCCTTTGGGCAATTTCAAAAGTATTGATGCTTTGTTGAGCACTGGTTTCATAGCAGATGAAACAAAACAGAAATAGTTGTAGTGGCTTAAAATTTCTCATTGTATTGCTTTAACTGGATCGTAATTTTTTACTGACTCTTCTTGAGCAGATTATCATCATTCCCAAAGCTTGTAATCTTCCGTTTTACCGTCTTTAACAAGCAGGCAGCCGCCATTAGAAAATTCAATAATGTCATTGCCTATGTTAATCTTATTTTCTAAATAAGCTATTGCCGGTGCAGATAACCCTTTCTTCGACGGGTACAACACGGAATAGTATATAATTCGTTCTAAGTCGTTCTAAAAATTACGCGTTTCCAGGTACCTGTCCAATTCATCTCTCGACATCGGCAGCTTTCCTTTGTAGGTGGATGCCCATCCTTTAAAGTCTAGTTTGATGGCATCTGTCCATTTACTGTCAATCTCACCGGCGGTGTACTTCTTTTCTCTGATGCGCTGCTGGCCAAACAAATCGAATAACTTGGTAACCTCCCCCGTCAACACGATATGTTCTACTAAGTGCGCAGGTATAAAAAGTACTCCATCTTTCTTGGCCAAAACAGCATCGCCGGGTAATACAACAGCCTGACCTATTCTGATAGGCGCATTGATGGAAGTAAGTAGCGTCAGACGCATATACGATGGATGCGAACCTTTTATCCAGGCATTAAACCCCTTGATTTTCCGAAGGTCTTCCATGTCGCGTACATAACCATAAAACACCGCTCCCCTGCCCGTTTTGGCAAAAACCCCGTTGCCAAGATTAGAGCCAATTAGAGTGCCCAACACTGGCTTTCCATATCCATCTGCAACATATATGTCGCCCTGAACAAGCGTGGGTATAGCCCATGATACGGTGGCCTTGTCGAAGGCGCGCCCTTCCGATTTTCCTTGTGCCCTTATCTGCTTTTCAAAGTCAGGGCGGGCGGGCATAAACTGCGCTGTAACCGCACGACCTGTCATGGTAGTCATCGTATCTTCATTGATCAATTTCCAGTCACCCTCAAACTGGTTAGGATATCCTTTCTCTATCAACTCCGCCCAGGCTTCTTCCAGTGTAAGGTTCTTTAAACGTTCTAGTAAACCATCAGACACTTTTGGCCTTCCATCAGCAAAGCGCTCGCCCGTCCATTCGGAGGTTAGGGCTTTGATGTATTCTGGCGATGAAGCGATATTTTGTGCATTGGAAAAAAAGCAGCAGAGAAGTAAGATGGGTAATGCTAGTAATTTTTGCTTCATATTCTTTTATTGTTAGTTAATGTGGTGAATGATTCAATAAATTAATTTGCTGCTGCACAAATTGTGGGTAATCAGCCCCTGCTGATGTAGTATGCCATAAACCTATCTGGTCGATCGTTAGGAGCCCCTCCACCTCCTTTTTCGACTGCTCGTATTTCAGAAGATTCTCATCGAGTAGTTTCATCCAGGGTATAACTTCATCATTGATTTTTAGTGCTTCCTCGATTTCCCGGAGTACACGCCCCGTGCTGAATGCAGGCACTTCCACCTGATGCAGCCATGCAATTGTTGGTGCGATATCTATTATCTCGGCATATCTATAGCTGATTCCTTTTCTGATATTTTTACCCGCAATAAGCAGCTGCGTAGTGTATCCTCCAGGCTGGTACGTTGAATGTCCACCGGTATCGCATTGCCCGTGATCTCCCATTACTACCAGCACCGTATCTTCCCACAGTGCTTCCGATTTCAACCAGTCGACAAAATCCCCTAGAAGACCATCTACATAACGATTTTGCTGTATGAATGGAGCATCTCTGGCCCAGATATCATTGCTATAGGGCTGACCAGTTTCACGATGACTACGATGACCTGCCGAACCAGGGCCCTGGCAATGAATACGAATAAATTCCGGATTGTAAGTGCGGATCGCTTGCCTGGCAGCCTCTATGGGTAATTCATCTTTAAACAGGTGCTCTCTTTTGCCTTCTGAAAAATCAATATACTCAGTGAAGCCCTTACTAATTGCTTCATATGTCCAGGAATTGGTGTAAAAGGCAGTTGGCCTTTCGGTAAATGAATGCTGTATCAGGTTGTCAGCAAGGCCCTCTTGTCCTATAAAGATGGTTCCTGACATAAGAACCGGGTTGGGTATGGAGCACGCCCAGGGATAGGACGTGCTTAAAACAGGATGTGCTGCCAGCGGCAGGTAAACTTCTTCGAAAGAAACGGCTTCCTGCTTAAGTGCTGTAAACCCGGGTATTTCCATACGGCCATCTATCCCTGCCGGCAAACCATCGATAATAAAGAGAATGGTTCGTTCAGGTTTTGATCGTGTATCTGATGATGTGAACGCACTCATTGCCGATTTGATTTGCTCAACGCACTGCCCGGATAGGCTCTTATCAGTAATTGTCCACCGCTATTAGCAGGCGTTCTTGTTTTAATGATGATACGACTCAGTCCAGGATTATCTGAATCCTGAATCCGTTTCGATACAGATACGTCCTCTACTTCTATCGTTACTTTTTTCAGTATGCGCGCATCTATTTTCAACTGTAAAGACTGACCGTTTTGTTCTAACAACAAGCCGTAGGGCGTTTTACTTACTTTTGCTTTGGTAAGCCACTGGAAGGCTATTTCGGAAGCTTTGTCATTGGTCGCCCATTCATCTTGGATCGATACCGAGCGATCCGGATGCAGCAGTACCGTACGATAGACATACTTAGCGAAGTTTGAATACAATGAGCTCATGTCTGCTTTATTCCCGATAACTCCTTCAACATCGGGAAGCGCTTCCACGGCTGCTTTTCCATCGATTCGCTGAAGTTCACTATTAAAGCGGAGAATATTATGCCCTTCAGGGCCAACTCTGAAGGTTGTCCAGCGGCTGCTGTTCTGCGAGTAGTTCCAAAGATCTAATTTGGCAGCACGCATCTTGTTATAGCTTTCTGTACCTAAATCAAGGGCCCACCGAACGCCATCGGCTTCCATGATGAAGCTTCCGGCATCCATATGCCCATGAGAATTATTAGGAGTGCCTCCTTTAATCGCTACATAGGTTGCTTGAGGATCGCGCCAGGAAGATCGCATTACTCCCATTGATAAATGACCTTTCGGCGACCAGTGCAGAGGAGCTTTCGTAGTTGCAGTAGTTGGTAAAAGAGAAGGGTTCCACCATACCATTTCTAAAGGTGTAAGACGCCCCAGGGCAACCTTTTTACCCGGCTTCGCATTTTTGCCGGTAAGCAACGCTTCATGGTAGCGCCTGATATCGGTCAGTTCATCTTCTAAAAGATCAGGGCGTTTGAGTTCTCTGGCAAACCAGGGCATTATAGGCTCATTCTGAAGCTCGGTATGATAATCTGAATAGTTATAATCTTCACCGGTAGCACCTACCATCTGATTATTGTAATCCGCCGTCTTTAAAAACCCAGGCATTCTTTCCAGGTTGCAGCTTGTACCAAAAACCGTACGCAATGCTTCAACGGCTATCACGTAGAAACTGGTACCATAAGCCCAGTAACTCGGCCCTTCAGGGAAAGCACCATCTAAAGCATACGCTTCACCTGCATACGGAATATTTTTTATAGCCCGGTCAGTAACCCTTCGAGCAAGTTCCGGCTCTGTTTCTGCAATAGCTAAAGCCCCTACCATCACGCCTCCATTGCATACTGGGTTCCAGTTGAAGTTACCGTCTATCCAGCTACCCTCGCCTTCTTTTGCCTCCAACGCGGGTATAATGGCATTGTTTTTAATAGCCGCAGCAACTTTCAAACGCTCCTCTGTAGTAAGTTGATGGTATAGCCAATCATAACCAATACCCGCTGCCAGTGCTGCTTCCCCCACATCAAGAAAGTGCGCGGTGCCCCAATTCTTTAACCCGGAAAGCTGAAGTAGTTCTATTCGGGCTTTCTCTAAACAACGTTTGTCTCCGGTAAGGCGATAGTAAAGAGCAAGTGCCAGAATCCTCCCTTGCACATTTCTTGAAGTGCCCATAGTGCTGATGCCTTCGGGATAAACGATGCTGGTAGCGTTCAGTTTGTTTTCAACATCGTGTCGAAGTATCTCCATCAACTTGATAGATATCTCATCACGCTGTTCTTTGATAGCGGAAATGCGGGCTTCGCTTGCAAACAAGCGCGGATGGGCAGGGAGCTTGCTCCAGTTTTCAGCATTAATGCAAAGGGTTTGATTTGAAGAGGCTTCCTGAGCTATAGATCTAAAAAAGCTCAGTGTAAATAAAGAGAGTACGAGCAAGCGAATAGTCATCTTAAGTGGATGTTTAGCCGGGTGAATGCATCGATTTTGCTATACTAACAAAACCTCGTTAGCGATCCTGCGCCCAGTAGCTGGGTTGCTGTAAATATATCTTAAAACCAGCAGCTCTCGCCTCCTCTCAGCTTTATTGCTGCCATATTTTTACGAAACCGATGTAATTGAATTATATTCGATAACTACTGCTTTAATCTTTATGTAGATTTAACTTCATAAATAATGAAAAGGACCCAGCTCACCATGAGAGATGTCGCAAAGGCTTTAGGCTTGTCGGTATCTACAGTATCTAAAGCCCTTAGCGGTAGTTATGAAATAAGTGCCGCTACAAGAAGTAAAGTACTGGAATTTGCAGCAGAGAAAGATTATGTGCCCAATCCGATTGCAAAAAGCCTTAAATATGGTGAAAGCAAATCCATCGGTGTAGTACTTTCTACGGTAGACAACCATTTTTATTGCAAGGTGATCGATGGAATCGAGTCAGTCGCCCATCAGCACGGGTATAATATCATCATCAGTCAAAGTCATGAATCCTACGAGAGAGAAGTACTCAATGTAAAGAATCTTACTTCCAGGGCTATTGACGGCTTACTGATTTCACCAAGTACTGAAACCGTAGACTATGATTTTCTGAAAAACCTGCAGCAGGAAGGACTAAAAGTGGTGCTTTTCGACCGTATCACGAATAAGATGGATACACATAAGATAGCTTCCGACAATTTTCAGGCAGCATACAAAGCAACAGCTCATTTCATTGAAAATGGCTTTAAGCGGATTGCCCATATTGGTGGTTCACCAAATGTTTCCATCACCATAGACCGTTTGGAGGGATATAAAAAAGCCCTGCTGGACAATAACCGGGATATCGATGATAAATACATCCAGTACTGCCACCATTCAGGTAAAACGGTGGAAGAGGTAGAAGAGGCCATCATTCATCTTTTAAACCTGAAATACCCGCCGGATGCCATTTTTACTGCAACAGATAGAATCACCACCAAAACGTTCTTTTCTTTAAAAAGGCAAAAAATCATGATCCCCCAGCAGATCGCTCTCATGGGTTTTACGAACACGCAGCTGGCGGATGTTATAAGCCCTTCGCTTTCCCGTATCAGGCAGCCCGCTTTTGAAATGGGACAACTTGCCATGAACAAGCTACTCGAACTCATTAAACGAAAGAAGGTGGTTCCCGACTATGAAACCATCGTGCTGAATACCACATTAGAGTTTTATGAATCGACAGAGAAAATAGTTGCCGTTCATCTCTAGCCAGCAACAAAGTATCTAACACGATTCAGGTAATTTGGTTATTATTTCCGGCCGGGTTCTGGCTTTAGTCCGGCGTAGTTCACCAGGAGTTCCGGCCTGGGTTACTAGGAGTTCCGGCGGAGTTCTGGCTTTATTTAGGCGCTTATTAGGCGCCTTCCCGGCGGGTACGCCAATTTCCCTAAATTTACCAATTAATAGAAAGGATAATACATTGAAGACTCATTTCATCCAACTATTCGATTACGATCGCTTTGCGAACAAGACGATTATAGATGCTATCATATCCGCAGGCGCGCCTGCGCCGGCTGTGCGCATCATGGCACACCTTTTAGTTACTCAGCAAGCATGGTTGAGCAGATTGAAAGATCCTGGCTTTCGCGTGACAGGCTCCGTATGGCCCGAGGGCAACGTTGACGGTCTCTTGACAATAATGGAGGAGAACCACCAAGCATGGCTTCAATACCTGGAACCATTAGTCGATAAAGATTTCAGTGTTGTATTAAATTACTTCAGTATAGCCGGAGCGCCCTTTTCAAATCAGCGAAGCGATATCATCACGCACGTGATCAATCATGGAACCCATCACCGGGCGCAGGCCGGGCAAGAGCTTAAACGGGCCGGGGTGGAGAAATTACCGGCCACGGATTATATCTTTTATTTCCGTCAATAGGTATTGAAGCCTGTATGAAAGAACCTCGCTTGATAGTATTAAAGATAATACGTACTCCTGGTGATTTTAATAGTTGAAAGGAAATGAATAATTGCTCCAGGCACAGAATAGTTAAATTCTCAATGTTTCTGCTGAAACTGGCATTGCCTATTGCAGCAAAATATGTATGTTTATAGCACCGCATTGCTTCAGAATTTCCCTGATTAATGAAAACCAACAGTAGTTCCGCCTATTAGTTCCAACATACCTCGCAATATCAGGGTAAATAGTCTTAATGCCGTTAATTCAACAATCCCCTCTTTTCGCCCAAATACCCACTCAAAATGCCATTCTAAACAACCCTGAAAGGTCGTTCGTGACGTCCTAATGTCGTTCATGACACCATATACGTCGTTCATGACATTTGTCCTTGGAAAAAGCTGAACTTGATGGTACCTTGCAGTATAAACAATCGGGTAACGGGGCGCACCAGGAGCAAGGGAGTGGTGCCTTTTGCTTCTCCTCTAAGCCCGGTTGGATCTGGTTGGGTTCTCTAAGGCATCTAGTAGGCATCTTGTTAGGGTTATATCCTAACAAGAGCCTAACAAGACCCTAACAAGAGCCTAAGGGATACGTTTCGAAAGTCTTTAAAACAGCATAAAATACTGTTAAAAAGATATTGCCTGGGATTAGATAATGCATTATGGGATTTTTGATGGCTACTTGTTCTAAATATTCCTGTGTCGCAGGATAAATAGAATGTCGATATGGACTTTCAGCATCAAGATTAGCAACGCTTGTCTCCGGGTTAAGTAGGGTGGTTAAAAAAGGTCCGTTGCTGGATTTGGCTTAAGAAAGTAGATGGCTGATGGTTGTTTGAGAAAATGAATAAAGAGACAGTATCTGACGGCAGCTTCTGTTTTAATGTTTCACGCCGTAAAAAGGGGGTTTCACGACCTTGTTTGTGCAGTCCCACGTAATAGTTCTGAAAATACCGGGCTTTTTGAATTATGTTGCGTTTGTTATAGAATGGAAGGATATTGCGGCCAATGCAAGTAAAAGAGAACGTTGGGAGTTGATCAGGATGACGAAGTGACAATAGATCTACGACTAAAAATCACGGTACAAGGATAAAGCAAGGATAAAGCAAGGATAAAGCAAGGATTGATAATACAAGGATTAGAAAGGCAAATTGTTTTGGAAAAGGATGCCTTGATTACCGACCAAGCTGAATAATGACTGACACAGATACAAAACGACTATCACGGCTTACTGCCATCCTGATCCAGTTCCAAACGAAGCGGATTCTTACGTCGACCGAACTTGCTTCTAGATTTTCAGTAAGCATCCGCACCATTTATCGAGACATCCGGGCATTGGAGCAGGCGGGCGTTCCAATTCTCACCGAAGAAGGAAGGGGGTATTCACTGATGGAGCACTACCGCCTTCCTCCAGTGATGTTCACCGACAGCCAGGCGAATGCGCTTATTCTGGCCGAACAACTCGTGCTGAAAAACAAGGATGCCTCATTCATTAAAGATTATTCTGAAGCTATCGACAAGATTAAAGCAGTTCTAAGGCATAGCGTCAAAGACAAGGTGAACCTGCTTGCCGATCGAACAAGGTTCAGCCAGAACGTGAATAGTGAGAGAAGCAGTAATAATATTTCGGAACTGCAGTTCGCGCTTACCAATTTCAACCTGACACGGATCAAATATGCTAACGAAGCGGAGAAAACCACTGACAGACTGATCGAGCCTTTTGCATTATTGAGTACGCAGGAAAACTGGCTATTAGTGGCATGGTGCCGTTTGCGGAATGAATTCCGGTATTTCCGGCTAGACAGGATCAGTAAAATGGAGATTCTTTCTGAAAAATTCACTCCTCATAAACTGACCTTGCAGGAGTATTTTGATAAGTATTACTGATTTCCTTTACTCTTTTAAATAGATACCCTCCTGCTTAACGTTCCCAGGTAAATAGTTCTTGTAGCTTTGAAGCGACTGGATCAATCGGCTTTTCAGGGCCGGGTTTATTACATAAAAGCCAACAACACTCCCTCCCGCTATGTAATTATCCGTAAGGGTCCATGTGCCGACCAATTCCCATTCCGGAGGAATTTTCCCCACGTAAAGATGGGGGTAAAAAATACCGATCTCTATCTTATTGTTTTCTACGTATTTTCTAAGATAAGCAGGATGGAGGTTTTTCTTAATCCGCAATACATCATTTGTTGCCAAACCTTCCATATCTAAGATGTGGACATTGTCGTTGAAAAAAACGATGGCTCCTATATCATTGATGGCAATTCCGGAAGATGGGAAAAAATCATGAATGAAGCCAGC
>JACMJX010000322.1 GCA_014380425.1 Chitinophagaceae bacterium
CATCCTGCTGATTACACTCCTGTTTGTACCACCGAGTTGGGTAGAACAGCTTTGCTGGGGAGCGAATTTAAACAGCGTAATGTAAAGGTTCTCGCGGTTAGTGTGGATCCTATCGAAAAACATCATGGCTGGGTGAAGGATATCAATGAAACGCAAAATTGCGATGTTGATTTTCCGATCATCGCTGATGAAGACCGCAAGGTCGCCGAATTATATGATATGATCCATCCCAACGCCTCACTGACAGCTACGGTTCGCTCTGTATTCATCATAGGACCAGATAAGAAGATCAAGCTTACACTTACATATCCTGCTTCTACCGGTAGAAACTTCAATGAAATACTCCGTGTAATAGATTCATTGCAATTAACCGCAAATCATAGTGTGGCTACACCTGCCAACTGGAATCAAGGAGAAGAAGTAATAGTAGTGCCTTCCATTACAACAGAAGATGCTATCAAGAAGTTTCCGAAGGGAGTAAAAGAGGTAAAACCATACCTGCGTTATACGCCGCAGCCTAATCTTGACTAAGAGAATCTGTATCATTTTTTAGAAGAGGTTGTTTCCATAGGGATCAGCCTCTTTTTATTTCTACCCTACCTCAAATGAAATTAAATATTACCGGAAAATGACTATCAACTCCATGGAGAATGGCCTGTCGATATACACGATATTCAAGGCATCCAAATAAATTTTACCCCGCAGCTGGAACGCCCGTAATGGTATGGACACTGCAATGTTCACGGCGAGCATCAATGGCGAAGATTTAAGACAGGTAGTGCCTTATGCAAGCGGAGTTTCGCATTTTGACTGGCAAAGCCCGGTAGATATGCTTGCTACATTCCGGGTGGATAATACGATCATGAATCATGTTTCTTTTAAAGATGGGAGAGCGGATTACAGGATCATAGGCGCCGAAATTCTTGAAGGAGACGGACATTGTACTTTTTCTCCCGGAAAGAAATGGTTCGCCACAGATCGTAATCATGCTGATACCCTTGAGAAGTCTCTATGGATCTATAATATTAAATCCAACGATTATCTGAAGATAGGACAAATGCCGATGTTCGAGAAAAAGTATCTAGGCGGCGATTTGCGTTGCGATCTGCATCCTAGGTGGAACAGGAAGGGTAACCAGCTTTGTTTCGATGCTTTAGATTCCAGGACCAGGACTCGTCAGTTGCACGTAGCATATATAGATTTTTAGATGCCGCGCAGGATCTTTTTTAGCCCTTCCATTTTTTCAACTGCGTCATCAATGCTTTAATGTCTTTTGGAACAGGCGCTTCAAGAGTTAAACGCTTTCCTTCTAGATCACTGAAGGTTAATTTATAAGAATGCAGACCTAGCCTGCTGAGCATAGGCCGCTCGGAATCTTCTGACATGGAGCGCTTGAAATGCTTTTTTTTGATTGAAGATAACAAAATGGGATCACCATTACCATAGAGTTCATCGCAAGCCAATGGGTGCCCCAGGAACTTCATGTGAACCCTTATCTGATGTGTTCTTCCCGTCAGGATCCGGAATTCCATCAGTGAAAAACCGCCTGCTTCTTCCAGTACTTTATATTCTGTAATAGAAGGTTTACCTTTTTTGGCAGTTGTCATCAGCCCTTTTTTTACGGGGTGTTCTATGATTGCTTCTTCTATAATACCCTCTTTCTTTCCAATGCTTCCCTGTACGAGGCCGACATAGTATTTTTCGGTTTCCCTGTTTTCGAATTGCTGCGAAAGATACCTGTGCGCTGCGTCATTTTTAGCGAAGAGTATAATGCCACTAGTCTCTTTATCGAGTCGGTGCACGGTGAATATGTTTCCGTATTTATTGATCAGAAAGTCTTTCAATGAATGCTCGGACTGCATTCTGTCAGGTATCGATAGCATGCCGGCCGGCTTGTTGATGGCAACGAAATCATCATTTTCGAAGATGATGTTTGGTACTTGTTTCAAGATATTCAATATTACGAGCCTTATTTGCTCTTCTCTTTTTTGTTGAAATGTTTCAGCGTTCTGATTTCTCTTTCATTGAGCAGGCGCCAGTTGCCCCTTTGCACGTTTTTCTTGGTTAGGCCGGCGTACATGACCCTATCAAGCCCTCTTACATCATATTTCAGATGCTCGAAGATGCGTCTTACTATCCTATTGCGACCGCTATGTATTTCAATACCTATAACACTTTTATCCTTGTCGTCTGCATAGGCAAGTACATCGGGTGAAATAAAGCCATCTTCAAGTGTCAGGCCTTTCAGGATCTTGTCGAAATCTCCTTTTGCCAAAGGTCTGTCAAGCTTTACCTCGTAGATCTTTTTTATTTCGTGTTTTGGATGAGACAATACCTGTGCCAGATCGCCATCGTTGGTAAAAAGCAATACTCCAGATGTGTTTCTGTCAAGCCTTCCTATGGGATACACACGTTCCGTAGTTGCCTGTCTTATCAGCTCCATCACGGTTCTTCTTCCTTCAGGGTCTTCGCTGGTAGTAATGTAGTCTTTTGGTTTATTGAGCAATATGTAAATAAAGTCTTTAGATAGTATGATCTTTTTTCCTTTCACAGTTACGGTATCCGTATCAGCCACTTTATACCCCGGCTCTTTTATTACTTCGTTGTTCACTTTAACATCACCTTGTTTCACTACATCCGCCGCGTCTCTTCTGGAGCAAACGCCGCTATGTGCTATAAATTTATTCAGCGGCATCAGCCGAAGAGGGGCTTCCTGTACGAGAGGTTTGCTACTGGCTGTTTTTGAGGCTGCACCTTTGGCCGGTGCTGAAGTGGTTTTTTTCGGTTCGCCTTTTTTAGGAAGGCCGCCTTTCGCCTCACGGGCTTCCTCTTTTAGTTTTCTTTTTTCTTCAAAGCGTTTATCGATAGCAGCAGCCCGCTGTTTTTTGTAAGCTCTTTTCTCCTGCTTCTTCTCCTCTTTAACGACACTGTTCTTCTTCGGGTTGATGAACTTTTCGAATTGCGAATTTTTTGACATGATTCAAAGCTATGAAATATAAGGGATTCCAGGAGAGGATCCTATACCTTCATCAGTTTTTCAACTGCTGCTTCCAGCGTTTCTTTCTTTTTAGCAAAGCAGAATCGGATTACCTTACTGTCGTAGCCCGACTGATAAAAAGCCGATACTGGCACTGCCGCTACCCCGTGTTCTTTAGTGATTCGAACAGTAAATACCGCATCGGTTTCGTTGCTGATGCGCGGGTACTGGTAGCACTGGAAGTAGCTGCCATGCGAAGGCAATGCCGTAAAGCGGGTTGCCTTCATGAGCATACTGAAGTAATCTCTTTTTTCCTGCATAAAAGCACTTAATCGAAGATAGGAATCCTTATTTCTGAGGAAGTTCGCCAGCGCAACCTGTGAAGGGGTATGACAGGAGAAGCAGTTGAATTGATGCACTTTACGAAACTCTTTCATAAGAGGGGCACTGCTGATACAATATCCCAGCTTCCAGCCGGTGCAGTGATAGAGCTTGCCGAAAGAGAATGTCACAAAACTTCTTTCAAGCAGATCGGGGTGGCGGAGAATGCTCTCGTGCTGTATATCATCGAAAATAAGATGCTCGTACACCTCGTCGCTAAGAATAAAAATACCAGTGTTTTGCGTCACGGAACGCAATTGACGGATATCATCAGGGCTAAGAACCATACCCGTCGGGTTGTGGGGTGTGTTTAGCATTATCATTTTAGTGCGTGGCGTGATCTTTCGACGCACTTCCTCCCAGTCGATATTATATCCCGGCAACCTGAGGTCTATCAGTACCGGTATGGCACCGTTAATAATAACATTGGGGACATAGCTATCGTAAGCCGGCTCGAAGATGATTACTTCATCCCCAGGCCTCAATATTGCCGTCAGGGCAGTATAGATGGCGTAAGTGCCTCCGGGTGTTATGGTAATCTGGGTATCGGGATTTATGTTACCTCCGTACAGGTACTGCACTTTTTCCGCCAGCACTTCCCGCAGGGGGAGATAGCCCTGCATTGGAGCATACTGGTTGTAGCCATCGAGCATTGCTTCATTTACTTTCGCAAGCAGCTCCTGGTTCATAGGGTAGTCGGGGAATCCCTGGCCCAGATTGACTGCATTGTATTCATTTGCGAGGGCGCTCATAACAGTAAAAATGGTAGTACCCACATCAGGAAGTTTGGAAGAAATGTTCAAGTCAGCAGATTTTAGGGTGTAAAAGTAAATCATCCCGCCCATCCCTGTTTATCAAGATTTCTGTATTGGATGGCTTCTGCGAGATGCTCCACTTTTATATCCTCGCTGGAAGCGAGATCCGCAATTGTACGGGACACTTTCAGGATTCTGTCATAGGCACGGGCAGAAAGATTGAGGCGGTCCATTACTGCCTTCAGCAGGTTATGCCCGGCCTGGTTGATGACGCATACTTCACGAAGCTGGCGGCTGCCGATCTGTGCGTTGGCATAAATACCCGGTTCTTCTTTGTAACGATCTGTCTGAATAGCCCTTGCAGCAAGCACCCTTTCTCGTATCGTCGCCGACTTTTCCTGCTTCTGAGGGGAACTGAGTTCGCCATAGCCTACTGGAGTAACTTCAACATGAAGATCGATACGATCAAGGAGGGGCCCCGATATTTTATTCAGGTATTTCTGTATGGTACCCGTGGGGCAGGAGCATTCTTTGGAAGGATGATTGTAGTAGCCGCAGGGGCAGGGGTTCATGGAGGCTATAAGCATAAAGCTCGCAGGGAAATCAATTGCTATCTTTGCTCTTGAAATAGTTACTTTCCTTTCCTCCATGGGTTGACGCATTACTTCCAGAGCGGCTCTTTTAAATTCCGGAAGTTCGTCGAGAAAAAGCACGCCGTGATGGGCGAGGGAGATTTCTCCGGGTTGCGGTATGCTGCCTCCTCCTACAAGGGCCGTGGAACTAATCGTATGATGCGGTGCCCGGAAAGGTCTGCGGGAAACAAGTGTTGCATTTTCGGGCAATTTACCAGCCACGCTGTGAATCTTGGTCGTTTCCAGTGCTTCCATGAGGCTCAGGGGTGGTAATATAGAAGGCAGACGCCTTGCCAGCATTGTTTTTCCAGCTCCGGGAGGGCCGATGAGGATGGCATTATGACTTCCGGCCGCGGCTATTTCAAGAGCTCTTTTTATATTTGACTGACCTTTGACATCATGAAAGTCAAACTCAAAATCGCTCTGCATGTCCAGGAATTCTTCCCTTGCATTTACCTTGGTAAGCTCCGGTTCTTCGTTATATACAAAGAATCGTATCAGTTCATTCAAGTGGCCGATGCCATAAATCTGAAGCCCATTCACTAAAGCGGCTTCCCGCGCGTTCTGCCTGGGAACGATCAGCCCCTTGAACCCTTCTTTTTTAGCCTGAATGGCAACCGGTAATACTCCCTTTACCGGCTGAATGCCCCCGTCTAGGTTCAGTTCTCCCATGATGACGTATTCCCCCAGTTTTTCGGTATCAAGCAACTGGCCGCTGGCTGCAAGCGTGCCCATGGTGATAGCTAGGTCGAAGGCCGAGCCGGACTTACGCATATCTGCAGGAGATAGGTTGACAACGAGCTTTGTTCTTGGCATCATATAGCCATTGGTCTTAATAGCACTTTCCATGCGCTGGATGCTTTCCTTAACAGCGCTGTCTGGTAATCCTACAATAATGTATCCCTGGCCTTGCATCACATTCACTTCAATGGTAATTGTAATAGCGTCCACGCCAAATACCGTGCTGCTGAAAGTCTTGATTAACATGATGGCAAGATAGCCGGCGATTGCAAACAACGCAGGGTTAAAGAACCCTAAAAAAGATGTGTTATATTGGAAGTTCGGCACCTTTGCTAAACGCTTATCCTATAGAAGGGCTGGATATTATTATCCACCCCCAAAAGTCTGGAGCTTGATTCCAGCAAGATACGGCGCTCGATTTAGCTTTATAGATTCTCCAGCATTTCTACTACCTTTTCTCTTTTGAGAATGAGATATCCGAGCCGGTCGTTGCTGATGCCTTCTTTCAGCTGGTAGTTGAATTCGAGCTGGTCTTCTTTCACCATGGTTTCGAAGTAGCGGAAACTGATAGTAGGGTATTGTTTTAACTCTTCACCGATTTCATATAGATGTGTGGACAGGATAAAAAGGGAATTGCTAATTTTGATGAGTCCCTTTATTACTGTAGACGAACATTTCATAGCATCCTGCACATTAGTGCCTTTGAACAGTTCGTCTATCAGCACCAGCCATTTTTTGCCATCATTGATTTTTAGTATGGTATTCTTGATTCTTTGTACTTCGTTGAAGAAGTAACTTTCTCCCTTAACGATATTATCTGCCACATTGATATTGCTCAGGATACCATTGAACATGGTTAACTGCATGGATTCCGCAGGTACGCCCATACCAATATGAGCCAGATAAACGGAAGCGCCGATAGCTTTGATGAAGGTGCTTTTACCCGCCATATTAGCCCCGGTCAAGAAAATGAAGTTATTGTGCTCATTCATCCGGATATCATAGGATACGGGAGCGGGAAGAAGGATATGATACAAGCGATCAGCTTCAATATGTGGATGAGGACTTTCAATAAAATCCGGAAAGCAAAGATGGTATTTTTCAACGGCGGCGGCCATGGCATACCATGCATCGAGACGACCGAAAATATGGATTAATTCATTCATCTCTGTTTTAAAATGATACCGGAGATAATTACCGAAATAAATGACTTGCCGGGCATCGAGTGCGTCACCTCGATTGGTTTCTCCCAGCTTCTGCATTACCCGGGATTTGATCAGATCCTTTATCCTCGAGATATAGAATTGCAGGGAAGGAGGCGTTTCGTTAATGTCGAAGAGTTCGGTTATTTGCCTGCATCCGCGAATAAAATCAGCAAAATGACCTACCGAGTATTTAACGAGGGAATAATCCGGATTGTGCAACAGTTTGTAACTGTAAGCATTTGGAAGATTTGGTGAATCTGGAATAGTGTCGATGGCAGTTTCATAAAACCGCTCCATTACCATAATTGTTCCATTTGTAATATGCTGGGGTAAGGGGGAACCGAGAGTTGCGATAAGGCGGATAATTTGCTGCGTTTCGGTTATCTTTTTCAGGTTGTTGAAGGGTTCTGAAAAAAAGCGGATCAACCATTCCTTACCTACAGAGGTCTGCGTAAAATTCAGCTTGTGAAAAAGGGAAAATTCTTCTTCATGTTGAAATATGGAAAGATCGTTAAATGTTACTTTGTCAATTTGCATACGGATCGTTTATCGTTCAAATGTTAATCGTTGTCCCTTAGAGGATTCATCCCATTTGTTATTTCCATAAACAAGGTTACCGTTTACAAACGTATGTGTTATGGTAGCCGGAAGCGTGGTTCCTTCAAGTGGGCTCCAGCCACATTTGTATAGAATGTTATCTTTTGAAACGATCGTGTTCCTGTCAAGGTCGGCTATTACGAGATCTGCATGATAGCCTTCACGGATGTATCCCCGGTTTGCTATCAAAAAGCAGTCTGCTACAGCATGGCTCATTTTCTCCACTACTCTCTCAATGGTGATGCGTCCTTCCTTTACGTAGTGGAGCATCAGCAATAAAGAGTGCTGAACCAGTGGCAGGCCTGCGTGCGCTTTTTCATAAGGCTCTTTCTTTTCGTCCCAGGTATGCGGGGCGTGATCAGTAGCTATTACGTCGAGCCTGTCATCAAGCAGGGCCTGCCATAAGGCTTCTCTGTTGTAGCCAGCTTTAATAGCGGGGTTGCATTTAATAAGATTACCGGCCCTGCCATAGTCATCGGCGGTGAAGTGCAGATGGTGTACACATACTTCTGCTGTTATCCTCTTGTGTTTTAGAGGAAGCATGTTTGAAAAGAGTTGCAGTTCTTTCTCCGTGCTGATATGGAGTATATGGAGTCTGCTGCCGTATTTTTTCGCCAGCTGTACGGCGTAAAAAGAACTTTCAAAGCATGCTTCTTCATCTCTTATAAGCGGATGGTCAGACGCTTTTAATGGCCTGTTTTCCTGTTTTATCCGCTCCAGATTTCTTTTAATGAGCCGTTCGTCCTCACAATGTGTAGATATCAACACTTCACTCTCTTTAAAGATCTTTTCGAGGCTTAGGGGGTTGTTTACGAGTAGCCCTCCCGTAGAAGAGCCCATAAAGATTTTGATGCCACATACATTCTTACGTTTATCATTGGTTCTAAGTGCCTGGTCTGTATTGTCGTTAGAAGTGCCCATGAAGAACGAGTAGTTAGCGAGGGAAGTATGGGCTGCGATCTCGTATTTATCTTCCAGCAAGGCCTGTGTAAACACGGGAGGCATAGTGTTAGGCATTTCCATAAACGACGTAACGCCACCCGCTACGGCTGCCTTTGATTCCGTATAGATCGTTGCTTTATGAGTAAGTCCCGGTTCCCGGAAATGCACCTGGTCGTCGATAGCACCTGGAAGCAGGTATTTACCTTCTCCAATTATTTCAATTGCATTGCCGGCGCTGATTGAACCGCTTACTTGTTCAATCCTTCCGTTTTTCAAGAGCACATCCCCTATACTTACCCTGCCTTCGTTCACTATCGATATATTCTTAATAATATAATTTTGCATATCTTGAAGCGTTATAATCACCAGTAATGCTGCTCGTCAGTTTAAAGCGATTCTATGCAATTTATAAAAAGCGCGTTAAGGTTGATTGTTTTCTTTTTACCTGTTTTTGGTTATAGCCAGTCCGTTACCATTCCACAAGGCTCGAAGTTTCAGCAGCTGTTGGACAGGATGGAGATCAGGGAGCAGACTAACCTGCCTTTAAATGTTTCATCCGGGCTGAAACCCAATAACCGGAAGCTTGTGACGCTTGAAGCGGCAGGGTTGGATTCTCTAAAGGGCAGTATGCAGTACACTCCAGTCGATCTGTATAACATAGAGCGGCTGTTGATAAATAATCAGGAGTGGGTGCAGCGTGATAGCGGGCGGTTTGCAAGCAGGCATAGCTGGTGGCGGACGTTTTACAAAACACCTTCCGACTTTATCCAGGTGGATGAAAAGGACTTCTTTCTAGTGGTGAACCCTATATTTCAGTTTCAGCAGAGTAAGGAAGCGGATATTGATGACCGCATATTTCTTAATAGCCGCGGCGCAATGGCGCGCGGCCTGATTGCGGGAAAGGTAGGATTTGATTTTTACCTGACGGAGAACCAGGAGAGAATGCCGCTATTTGTACGCGAGATTGTGCAGAAGAACGGTGCAGTGCCTGGAGCGGGCTTTTATAAGCCGTTCAAGACAACAGGCTACGATTATATAGACGGGAGAGGTTCTGTCTACTTTAGTGCTGCTAAATACATTCATCTTCAATTTGGCTATGATAAAAACTTTATCGGGAATGGCTACAGGAGTTTATTCTTAAGCGATTTTGCTAACAGCGCTCTTTTCCTCAAAATCAATACGAGGATCTGGAAGCTGGACTACCAGAATCTGTTTATGGAGCTCGTACCTCAGTATCGTAAGCAAGGCGACGACCTTCTTCCCCGTAAGTATATGGCGAGCCATCATTTAAGCCTTCAGGCTACTAAGTGGCTGAATATAGGGCTTTTCGAGAGCGTTATTTTCGGTAGGCAGGATCGGTTCGACTTCACTTATCTGAACCCGGTAATTTTTCTCCGCCTTGCGGAGCAGCAAGCTGGCAGTCCTGATAATGCACTGGTCGGGCTAGATTTCAAGGCCAATATTGCCAAGCGATTCCAGTTGTATGGCCAGTTACTGATCGACGAATTCAAACTCAGCGAGATCCGGTCAGGCAATGGTTGGTGGGCTAACAAGTTCGGCATTCAGGCTGGCGCTAAATATATAGATGCTTTTGGGGTACGAAATCTCGATTTGCAAGGCGAAGTGAATGTGGTGCGGCCGTTCACTTATTCACATAGTGATAGTGTTGCTAATTACACGCATTATAATCAACCCATGGCGCATCCCCTAGGGGCTAATTTTGCGGAAGCGATTGGAATCATCCGATACCAGCCTTTGCGGAAGTGGTATGGGCAGATCAGGGTAATTGGATTCCGGCAGGGAAGAGATACCGCGGATAATAATAACGGGACAAATATTTTTCTTCCGTACGGGTCGAGAGCTATGGATTATGGATACAAGATCGGATCGGGGGTAAAGACAAATGGCGTAAATGCCTCCTTATGGATAGGTTATGAATTGCGGGAGAACCTTTTTATCGATGCTTCTTTCTTGCATCGCAAGCTAAGTGCCGAGGGTGTTGCAGCACTTTCTCCTAAAACCACCGTGTTTACTCTTGGGCTCCGGCTTAATATGAGCCGGAAGGAATATGATTATTAATTAATGCCCTAAAGTTGTGTGGCAATAGCCGTAGTACAAGTTTCAATCGAAGGCTCGAATATCTGTTATCCTTCAAAAATCAGCGAGAAAATAACCATTCTCGACTGCATCTTGTCAATTACATTGGAGAATTTCAGGTTAGCGTCTCTGCTGTGGGCGTTGCTGAGGCCGTTGCTGAACTTGATTTCCGGAGAGAGGATAAAATAAGGCATGTAAAAGTTAAAACCAATGCCGCCTTCTATGCCATAATCGTATTTACGCAGCTTTACGATATCGTCGGCGTTTTTAGCGCTCGCTTTGCTGCTTAGGTCTGTTTCTATTTTGAAACCGCCCATCATGTACACCCTGAAGTTATTGATGCGGTCGCTTCTAAACTTAAGCTGCACGGGTATGCCGAGGTGAATTGATTCGATGGAGTTGGTCATTACAGCTGTTTCGTCCTTGAACCTATCTGGAGATTTGAGGTGATAAGTAAGGGACTTATTAACAAACAATAACTGTGGAAAAACGATTCTTGCTTCGAATCGATTGCTCAGGCGGAGGGTGTGCATACCGCCCAGGCCAATGCCTACATTGTTTTCGGGATATACTGAAGTAATGCTGTCCTGTTGCAGGAAATAGGGATGCTGACTGATCTGGAAGCGGGTTTGTGCTGCCATGATTACGATACCTATATGATAGCGTTTATTATCCACTTCTGGGAGGTTAATCCTGTCTCGAAGTTGTGCGTTAAGCTTTGTTGAAAGGGAGAATATGAGTATGCATGAGATTACGATCCTGGCGAGTTGTTTCCTTTTTTTCCACAATAGATAGTACATATTCCTAAGCTAAGCGTTTTAAAATAAGTTTGCGTATAACCCGTATTGTCAAGAATGGATAAAAGATCCTTTCCTTCCGGGAATGCTTTTACGGAATCATTAAGATATTGGTATGCGTTACTATCCCTGGAAATGAATTTACCTACTCCGGGAGCTACTGTGTTCATATAAAGGCTATAGATACCTTTAAAGGCCTTTTGTTTGGGTTTGGAGAACTCCAGGACCACCAGCTTGCCTTCAGGCTTTAAAACCCTCAGCATTTCTTTTAATCCTTTCTGCAGATTCTCGAAATTCCTTACGCCGAAGGCTACTGTTACAGCATCAAACGTGTTGTCTTTAAAGTTTATTGTTTCACTGTCGCCACGCTGCAGTTCTATATGGTCGTTTAACAAAAGTTTAGCGATTTTCCGTTTGCCGAGGTCGAGCATTCCCTGGGAGATGTCGATACCTATAATTTTCTCCGGTTTCAGTTGCTTATAGCTCATAATGGCAACGTCGGCTGTTCCCGTGGCTACGTCGAGAATAAATTTGGGTTCAAGTTCTTTCAATTCACTGATGGCTTTTTTTCTCCACCATATATCGATGCCGCCGCTAAGAAACCTGTTCAGGAAATCATACCTGAAGGCTATGCGGTTAAACATTTCCGCTACTTGTTGTTTTTTTCCTAATCGGGAATCTTTTGAAGGAACGATCGTATCGTGTGGTAATGGCTTACTCATGCTATTGCAAAGATAATAAAGATAAAGAGTGTAATTTGCAATTCATTTATGATCAAATCCGCCACGTACGTTATCAGCAATCCCGAGTACAAGCTTTGCCCTATACCTGACCGGCCTGAGTATGCTTTTATAGGCAGGAGTAATGTGGGGAAGTCGTCGCTGATCAATATGATTTGTAATAATCAGAAGTTGGCTAAAACTTCGTCTGCTCCGGGAAAGACGCAGATGATCAATCACTTCGATGTGAACCAGGGGCAATGGTATCTTGTGGATCTTCCTGGATATGGATTTGCGAAAGTGTCGCAGACGCAGCGTAAGAAATGGGAGAAGATGATAGAAGACTATCTACGGCAGCGTGAGAACCTGGCCCAGGTGTTTGTACTGATCGATAGCAGGCATAGTCCACAGAAGCTAGATCTCGATTTCGTTAACAGGCTGGGGGAGTGGGAAGTACCTTTTACTCTCTTGTTTACAAAGGCTGATAAGGAGACACAGCAGGTGGTGAGTAAGAACGTAAAAGATTTTCTGAATAAGATGCGGGCTACCTGGCAGTTTCTGCCTGCTCATGTAGTAACGAGCGTGATGAAGCAGATGGGCCGCGACAAAATTCTTGGTATGATCGATACCTTGAACAAGGAGTTCAACGAGCAAAGTTAGTTGACTACCTTATTGGCGCAACTGCTGCTGGCAAAGGCTTCTGGCTTGGCTTTGAAGGCGAAACCCATACCGAGTATATAGCCCATTGCTTCTTTTAATGCATCATTGCTTTTGAAGTTGGGGTTGGTATTGATATCTGCATGAACTTCCATATCAACATCATAGACGGTAAAAAGATCACAAAGCTCGTAGGCTATCTCGATGCTTTTGGCGACTTCGAGGAGCATGCGTTCTTTGATGCTAAATTTACGTTTGGTCTTTTCGTTATGAATGAACATAAAGCCTCCGTGACCTTCGCGTAAGAAGACTATAACGGTTGCAAATTCTGTATCGAGCCCCTTTACCTGGGAGTCTGTGCCTATGCAGACTTTCAGCTTGAAGCCTTTTTCTCTTTCCCTCTTGATGGCGGATTCTACGGCTTCGGTAATCGGCAGATTAATCGGTTCTCCATTAAATTTCCTCCACAACATATTAATTGCGTTTTTCGAATTTACGGAAAGTTATTTACTATGGCGGAAATTAATTGTGAAGTTTTAGAGAGTGTGCATCCTGGAGTATTCGGGCTTGGCGGGTTGTTTAGGTGTTGTAAGCGGGGAGGTAGGGTAGGATGTTCCAAGCGAAGACGTGTAAGATAGATTTTATGGCTTTATCAGTTTTTCTGTCCATTGATTGATACCGTCGCTTAGGCGTAGAAATAAAAGCCCTAAGGCATTACCGGGTACCTGAACCTGATTCATTCCTGAACGGAGCATTCCTTTGGAAATAAGTTTGCCGGTAGCATCCATCAATTCAAAAGGATGATTGCCGGAGCTTTTGATATTGATCGTACTGGTGATAATGTTTGAAGACAATTGCACCTGTTCTTGCTGGTTGCTATTATTTTTCAAGGTGAGTACGTTAGACAGGTATTCTTTTTCACCGTTTACTGTTATTGCTTTGAGGCGATAGTAGGTAACAGGGTGGAGCGATTTGTAGCGGAAATTGCGTGTGGCTTGATTCAATACTATCATTGATAAAAAACTTATTCCATTGTCTGAAGATTCCAGAACGATACCTTTGATTTCTTCATCTGCCTTGAATGACCAGTTAAGTGCGTGGCTACCGTTAGAAACGCCGCCCTGCAGCTTGAATTCATGAACGGGAAGAACTACATTGAGATTACCATTCATCGAATAATAACCAAGGCTGCCGTAATCGGATTTATTGATATTTCCTACTCCGTCTACCAGCACATAATAAAGGCCAGCATTAAGTGTAGTATCGATACCGGCATTCAATAATGTAGACGGGTTATAAATTCCGATGGTATCTGAAGCGCTGTTTAGGATTCTTACCCTTATATCGACATTAGCGCCGTTGTTGCCGGTGCCTACGTTTTCGGGAATGGCATTTAGTTGAAAACTTGCTGTATTGGTAAGGTTTATCTTGAACGCATCGACGTCTCCTGTTCTATTAACGATGCCATCTACGAGAAATTGCTGCCCTGCTGTATTGATAGAGGTAGCGGCCGCGGCAGTATTGCTGTGATCATCTGTCCGGAATCCGAATCCGTTGCCTGGTGCCGCAATGATATCCAGATCGCTTTGCATGGAGTTACATCCTACTGCATTGGGTCCATTATGCCAGGTTGTAAG
>JACMJX010000323.1 GCA_014380425.1 Chitinophagaceae bacterium
TACTTTTATAATAAACGCACGCTATAATATTGTTCTTACTTTTCTTTTACTGCTCCTGGGCGGCATTGTGACTGCGCAGGTAAAATTCAATACCAACATCAGTGCCGTCAATACTTCTCTCGACGAGTATTTCCAGATAGAATTCATTATCGAGAATGCGGAGTCCATCGAAGACTTCGCAGCGCCCGCTTTCAGGAACTTCCGCATCCTTCAGGGCCCTTCGGAATCCAGCAATGTGTCTATCATTAACGGCAGCATGACGCGGTCGCAATCCGTCTCTTATATACTGATGCCCCTGACTACCGGAAAGCAGACTATCCCCGGTGCTATCGCAGTTATAAATGGGAAATCGATGCGGTCGAATGCTGTAACGGTAGCCGTGTCTGCCGAAGCCCGTAACCCCGGAGCTAACAAGCTCCCCAGAAACGTACCCTTTATTCCTGGCCTGCCAGACCGGAGAGAAGACGTTAGCGAGGAATACCGTTTGCTGCCCGATGAAGATGCCAAGAGCAGGATCATGAAGAACCTGCTGGTGAAGCTGGATGTGAGTAAGAAAAGCTGTTACGCGGGGGAGCCGATAATAGCTACCTATAAGCTCTATTCCCGGCTAAGATCAGAGTCCAGGATCACCCGGCGTCCGTCACTCAATGGCTTCAGCGTGTATGATATGGAAGACCCTACGGCGCAGAGTTTAAGTGTAGAGAAACTGAATGGCATCAATTACAACGTACATATCATCCGCCGCTCCCAGCTACTACCGCTTCAGCCAGGCAAATATGTGCTGGACCCGGTAGAACTTGAAAACAAAGTAGAGTTCGTACGCGCAGCCGAACTGGGCAAGGGCGGCGGCCGCGGAAGCGGTTCCCCGATGGAGCGCATGATGGATGATTTCTTCGGAAGATCGCAGCCGGGCAGCCTGGAGGAACATAATATCACGCTGAAGAGCGAGCCAGTCACCATTACCGTTAACCCCCTGCCGGAAGAAAAAAAGCCGGAAGGTTTCGATGGTGCCGTCGGCAACTTCAACATCAAAGCTGCACTGAAAAAGAAGATCATCAAAGCAGGCGAAGTAGCGGAACTCGAAGTTGCCATAACGGGTGCAGGCAATATACCCATGATCAACCCTCCTCGTATAACCCTTTTACCAGATATGGAGGCTTTTGAACCTTCAGTAAAGGAAACGGTCGATAAAAAAGTATATCCATTAAGAGGGTCGAAAGTGATCAACTACACATTTCTTATAAGAAATGAGGGGGATTACACCATTCCACCTGTCAGGTTTTCTTACTTTAACCCTGCCGACAAAACGTACAGGACGGTGAGCTCCGATTCCTTATCCATTCATGTGGATAAAAGTAATAAATCGCTGAACAAGCCAGCAGACACTCCGGGTTTGAATGATGGAGTGGCCGCGAGATCTGGGTGGACTGATGCGGTTACTAAAGAACTGGTGCTGGGTGGTGCTGCTATTCTGCTGCTTATAGGGATCACTATCTACCTGCTTTCCCGCAAAAGAAAGAAGAAAGTAATAAGCCCGGTGCGCTCTGTGGAAACGGCTGTCGAGCCTTCCATTACCGCAGTTGCCCCTGTTTCTCTTGAGCAGGCCGCTGATGCGCTTGAGGAAGGCAGAAGCCAGGATTTTTACAGCGAGGTCAACAAGGCACTGCGGGAAGCTGTATGCAGGAAGACCGGCCTTGCTTCTTCGGAACTAACGAAGTTCAACATATCCTTCAAGCTCCGGGAAAAGGGAGTAGGGCCGGAGCCGATCCAGGATCTGGAGGCCATCCTCAAGGAGTGTGAACTGGCTTTGTACACACCTATCCATGAAGAAAGGGATATGAGGAATACAATGGAAAAAGCAGGACAAGTAATAGCGCAGCTGTAGCTTACTCACTGTACTTATAGCCCACGCCCCGCACTGAATGAAAGAATTTAGGATTGCGGCTATCTTTCTCGAAGTACTTCCGGAAGCTTAAGATGAAATTATCTATGGTGCGTGTAGTAGGATAAACATTGTAGCCCCACACTGTCTGAAGGATCTTTTCCCGGGGAACCACTTCATTCTTGTTTTCTATCAGCAGCTTCAACAGCATGGCTTCCTTCTTGCTCAGCTGGATCACTTCCCCTGTTTTTGTTCTTGCTTCCTGCCCCCGGAAATCGATGGTGTTATTGCCAAATGTGTAGGTATCGCCGATCGTTTCTTTATCATATAGCTGCTTATTCTTGTCTATAAGTTTCTGCACCCGCAACAACAATTCTTCCAGGTTAAAGGGCTTTGTGAGGTAATCGTCTGCGCCCTTCTTGAGCCCAAGCACGCGATCCGCACTGTTGTTCTTTGCGCTCAGTATAAGAACCGGCACGGGGTTGTTCTGTACCCGTAAGGTCTCCAGCACACCTATGCCATCTATTTCGGGTAGCATGATATCCAGGATGATAAGATCGAAATACTCGGTATGAATGGTTTGCAAAGCCTGCGTACCATCGTAAGAAGAAGTAACGGCATATCCTTCCAACTCGAGGTTAAGCTTTAATGCCTCATGAAGATTCTCCTCATCTTCTACTAACAATATAGATGCTTTGGATGCTGTTTGGTTCATAACTTAAAATAGATGGTAAAAATACTGCCCTGTGGAGTATTGTTTGTCACCATAATGTCGGCGTTATGGTCAATAGCAATTTTCTTGCATAAATACAACCCAAGTCCTGTTCCCTTTGCCTTTCTCACGGTTTCATTACCGATACGGTAGAAGCGGTCGAATATCATCTTTCTTTCTTCTATGGGAATACCTTCTCCTTCATCTGTTACCGATAGCAGCACGCCACCGGTCTTTTTTTCCAAGGTAAAGCCTATGGCACCTTCCTTTGGTGAATATTTCGTAGCGTTGTCGAGAAGGTTGTTGATCAGGATTTGTAATAGCAATGTATCTCCGGAGATATCCACATCAGGCTCGATATGGATATTCCAACGTCTTTCAGTAAACCTGTTTTCGAACTCCTGCACGGCTCCCTTGGCCAGTGCAGACAGATCCAGTTCTTCTTTCGACATTTTATATCCGCCACCTTCCAGTTGCGACGAAATAAGAATGTTATTGGTAAGTGTATTAAGCCGGTTGGTTTCCAGCAGGGTCATCTGAAGCAGTTTTTCCTTTCTGGGTTCTTCCAGTCTATGCTTCAGCAAGGTTTCCAGATTGAGTTTGGTTATGGCGATAGGAGTTTTAAACTCATGCGTTACTGCCATGATGAAGTTTTGCTGCTGCTGCGAAACGCGGAACTGTCTTCTCACTGCCCGGTACACATAAACAAACGCTACGATGATTACGAGAAGAAAAGTAAGACCTTCAAGAACATACTTGGTAGTAGCACGTTTTTCCTCAGCCGTAAGTACTTCTATTTTGGAAAGGTAAGCCGGGTCTTCTGCTTTCAGCTCCGTCAGCTTGTAGGCCGTCATCTGACGGTTTTGATGTTCCAGTGAAATAAACCACCATACAAGAGCTGCAAGCATATAAAATAGCAGAAACCAGTGAACAAGGTTCGCTGCAGCCAGACCTTTCTTTCTAAGAATGTTCATAGTCTTTAATTTACCCTTTCTACCCTTACTCCTACATTTAAAACATGTTGTAAGGGATCTTCTCTCATAATCTGCTGTAAAGTAAACGTGTAATCACCTGCTTTCCTGAGCTGCACGGGTTCACGGGTAATAAGTATGCGGTGCTCGAAAATATCATCCATTCCTGTTCCCAGCCAGCCCTTTTTGTTATTGGCGAGCTGCACGGGTAATTGCTGCTTCTGGGCTTTATCACCAGGTGCCTTAGTAAAAACATTCAACCAGATATTATTGTAATTGTAGGCATCCGTGTGCCGTATGATTAGAAAGATATTGTAGTAGGAAGAAGTGTCCTGGATATTGAATGTGAAGGAAGGTTTGAAGGAGCCTTCCCAGGAAAGGTTGCTGATGGCGGCGTTCTTCTCATACACATTGATCTTGGCACAGGAGACCAGGAGCATACTACCCGCCATAAAGGTTATAAAAGCCGTTTTAAACATATAATTACAAGACGTTTAGAATTTGTTCTTTCGCTTTCTCCAGTTCATCTTTCATCAACACCACACATTTCTGAATAGAAGCGTCATACGCTTTGGCACCCGTAGTGTTGATCTCCCTTCCTATTTCCTGGAGGATGAAGGATAACTTTTTACCCTTTTCTTCCTCTGCCTCCCGGAGAATATCTCTGAAATACTCACAATGGTTCTTCAAACGAACCTGCTCCTCGCTGATGTCGATTTTCTCTATGTAATAAACGAGTTCCTGCTCCAGTTTATTGGTATCGTAGTTTTCTTTTCCTACATGTTCTTCCAGCAGCTTAACGATGTTTTCTCTTACTTTGATCTGCCGCAGAGGTTCCAGCTTGATAACTTCCACCTGTTGATGTTCTATATTATTGATTCTTAAAAGAAGATCGTTCTCCAGAGATTTCCCCTCATCCACGCGATGATCGTTGAGGTTGCTGATAGCTGTGTTGATGATATCCGCGAACTCCAACCATTCTTCCTCCGTGAGGGTATCGCCGGTAGGTGTTATCACTTCCGGCAGCTTCAACAGAGTGCTTAGTATGCCTTCAGTTGCAAGGCCCAGCATCCTGGCCAGCTCGGCCACCGGCTCGTAATAAGCTTTTGCAAGGTCTGTATTGATAGTGACGGGTTTGGCAGATCCCGTCTGCTTAAGATTGATACTGCAATCGATGCTGCCCCTGTTAAGACCGGTAGAAAGTAACTTGCGGATCTCAAACTCATAAGGTTTTAGAAATGCCGGCATCTTCAACTGGAGTTCGAACTGCTTGCCATTAAGAGATTTGATGTCTACAAGAAAAGTTTTATCACCTACATTCTGTTCTGCTCTTCCAAAACCAGTCATCGATTTAAGCATGCATAATTAATTTAAAGCAAGGTAAGGAAAAGTTAAGCGTGAAGATTGAAAGAGATAAGTGCCTGGCTATATTTAGTGATCCATAAGTAGTGAACCCTAAAAAA
>JACMJX010000324.1 GCA_014380425.1 Chitinophagaceae bacterium
TAAACGACAATCCAATGAGCCACCCTAAGTATTTGAAGGCTACGCGCATCAATTGCAAGAACGACAACCTGATGAGCCACTCTGAGTTCGGAGGCCATTCTATGGCAACTGCCGGAAAAGAGTAGGCTCCGGCCCGCACATTTTTTAGGCAGCTAGTTGTACACCTCACTTGCTGCATCTTGCTTTATTACTAACTTCGCAACATGCTGAATTATTTAGAAGGATTGAATGAACCACAGCGTGCGGCGGTGTGTCATAAGGATGGCCCATTGATGATTGTAGCCGGGGCGGGAAGCGGAAAAACAAAGGTTCTAACAACTCGCATTGCTCATCTGATGTCCCATCATAAAGTGGACAGCTTCAATATACTCGCCCTTACTTTTACAAATAAGGCGGCCAGAGAAATGAGAGAGCGGGTGGAAAAGACCCTTGGAAGCAATGAGGCCCGCAACCTGTATATCGGCACTTTTCATAGTGTTTTTGCCCGGATACTGCGGGCTGAAGCGCATAACCTCAATTACCCCAACAGCTTTACCATTTATGATACCGATGATGCCAAAAGTGTTCTTAAGACGGTTATCAATGAATTGAATCTGGATGATAAACATTACAAGCCCAACGTGGTGCTGGGCCGTATTTCCGCAGCCAAAAACGCACTGGTAGGCCCGGAAGAATACATAATGGATTATGGCATTCAGCAGGAAGATATGCGGGCTAACCGCCCGGCGATCGGGCAGATCTATGCTGCTTATGCCAAACGCTGCTTCAAGAATGGGGCTATGGACTTCGACGACTTGTTGCTAAACATGTATAAACTGCTCAAGAACGTGCCGGAGGCGCTGAGCAAATACCAGCGTAAATTCAGGTATATCCTCATAGACGAGTACCAGGATACCAACCCCGCCCAGTACGAGATCATTAAACTGCTGGGGGCTCAGCATGAGAACATTTGTGTGGTGGGAGACGATGCCCAGAGCATTTATAGCTTCCGGGGTGCTACCATCGAAAACATCTTGCAGTTTCAGAAAGATTACGACGATGTGAACGTGGTAAAACTGGAGCAGAACTACCGCAGTACACAGAGCATAATTAACGCCGCTAATGAAGTGATCAAGGTGAATAAAGGACAGATTCCTAAAAACCTTTGGACTGATAATGTGGAGGGGGAGAAAATAAAACTGGTTCGCAGCAACAGTGATAACGATGAAGGCAAATATGTGGCAGATACTATCAAGGAACTGAAGTTGCGGAATCATTACGACAATAAGGATTTTGCTATTCTTTACCGTACGAATGCGCAGAGCAGGGCCTTTGAAGAGAGCCTGCGCCGTATGAATATCGCCTACGTTATTTATGGAGGCATCAGCTTCTACTCCCGCAAGGAGGTAAAGGATATGGTTGCTTACCTGCGTGTAATCGCTAACCCACAGGATGAAGAAGCGCTGAAGCGGATCGTGAATTACCCGGCACGTGGCATCGGTAAAACTTCGCTCGATAAAGCCGTCTTGTTTGCGAATGAAAACAATATCACGCTATGGCAGGTGCTGGAAAACGCCGGGCAGGCGGGCTTTAAAGCGGGAACATCCCAGGCGATCGAAGAGTTTGTTACGCTGATAAAAATGTTCCGTTCCGAGATGCCTAAACGCAATGCTTATGAAATAGCATTTGCCGTAGGTAAAAGTACCAGCCTGGTGAAGGAGCTTTTCAATGACAAAACGGTGGAAGGCCTCGCTAAATATGAAAACGTACAGGAGCTTTTAAACAGTATCAAGGAGTTTACCGAAACTCCGATGAATGAAGAGGATGGCGAAGTAGGTGATAAGAGCCTGTCCGCCTATCTGCAGCAGATAAGCCTGGTAACGGATGCAGACAGCAAGGACGAGAACGCCGATGTGGTAAAGCTGATGACCATACACGCTGCCAAAGGCCTTGAATTTGCGGTAGTATTTGCGGCAGGGCTGGAAGAAACATTGTTTCCCAGCTCTATGAGCATCAATACCCGGGAGGAGCTGGAAGAAGAACGTCGTTTGTTTTACGTAGTTATTACCAGGGCAAAGCAAAAGCTTTACATTACATACGCCAACAACAGGTACCGGTTTGGTAATCTGGTTCAAAACGAGCCGAGCCGCTTTATAGATGAAATACCGCCGCAATTCCTTGATCGTGCGTTCTCTGGCGGAGGACCTATGAACCAGAGTAGTGGCTGGAGTGCCGCCAGCGCGTTTGACCGGATGAACAGGGGATTCGGATCGCCCCAATCCGGCAGTACGTCGCAGGCAGAACGGCAGTATGGCGCGCCTCCTTCCAGAAAAGACGCGAAGCCTGCCTATCTTCCTCCCAAATCAAGTGTAGTTAAAACAGTGGAGCATGTGCCAACCGTAGGGTTTGCTGCCAGCGATACTTCTTCCCTGCAGCAGGGGCAGCGGGTGGAGCACATGAAGTTCGGATTCGGCGAGGTGATTAAAATGGAAGGATCAGTACATAACCCTGTGGCCACGGTTAAGTTTGAACAGAATGGGGAAAAGAAAATCATGCTCAATTACGCCAAATTAAGGATCGTGGAATAATGGTGCGCAAGCACTGTGCAGATTCTATATTTTCATTACTAAATAGAGCACATGAAATACCTGCTACTCGTTTTATCGCTTTCCCTGGCAACACTGGGATCTCACGCGCAGCGTGCGGACGAAAAGGAGATTCTTGGCATTCTTGCCACGCAAACCGAAGCCTGGAACAAAGGCGACCTGGAATCGTTTATGAAGGGCTACTGGGTTAACGATTCCCTGATGTTTGTTGGAAAGAGTGGCGTAACGTATGGTTACGCTAATACGCTCGACAACTATAAAAAAGGCTATTCGGATGCCGACAAGATGGGTACGCTTAGCTTCGATATCCTTCAGGTGAAACGCCTCTCCAGCGACTATTACTTTGTGCTTGGTAAGTGGTTTTTGGAACGCAACGCAGGAGATGTAGGAGGTCATTATACCTTGCTGTTCCGCAAAATAAATGGCAAATGGGTCATTGTTTGCGACCACAGCAGCTAGCTCAGGTGGGTAAAGGAGTTCCAAATGTTCCTTTGAATTTGAAATAAACAGTTGTTCCATTAGAAAAAAAGCCAGCTACCCGGATAGTATTATCTTCCCTATCTGTAAAATTAAGTTGTATGCCTACGCTGGTAGTTTGAAGCGGATCGATCACAGCCAGAAACTTGAGCGTGTCCGCTTTCCTGAGTACCAGGTCTTTTCCCATAAAGTCGATCGTCATTTCTTTTACGATCTGCAACATACAGACACCAGGAACAACAGGTTGCCCGGGAAAGTGCCCGTCAAAAATACTATGAGAGGCATTCAGCAAAGCGACGGCTTGTACTGTATCGCCCGAGGTTTCCTGAGCTGTTAGTGTATAAAAATTGCCTTTTAGCATTAGTTATCTGTTCGTTTCAAACCGATCTCGAAATTAAAGTTCTTATGCGTAATACCGATGGTATCGGGAACTTTAGCAGTGTAATTAGACATAACGGCAATTGCTACCGGTTTCCTTTTAGAGGAACGTTCCATTCTTATCAGTTGGCTTCCATCCTTACTGGTGATATAGTAATTGTAGCCCTTTTTCTGCGCAAACCGGTAATAAAGAAGCCGATCGTCTGAAAAGATCTTCACGTTACTGCTATCGAGCCCGCGCATTAGTACCAGTTCAAAGTCATTCCGCAGCGTCTTTATAACAGCCTTTCTATCCATTTTCTTGATGATGTGATGTACTTTAAAGCCTCCATCCCTGTAAAACTCGAAGTCGAAGAACTTAAGACCCATTTCATTGGAAAAAACCAACCGGAGGCTGCTATCCGGCATTGTTTTAATAAGAAGAAACCCGCTTAAGTGATTGCCTACTACATCTACCTGGGTGGTATAAAGTACCCGGGCGAACCGGGGCCTGAACGTATCCAGTACCCTGGCATTGCCCTCCGCCGGCTGTAGGTGGCTATAAGAGGAGCGGCAGGAATGCATTACTGCTACAAGAAACAGCAGGTTAATTAATACGAAATAGCGCATCAGGGATGGTTGCATTCAGCTCTTTATTTGTAAATTTCATGACTGTATCATCGCCTGATACTTCTTCCATCCGGATACCGGTTACTGAATAATCCTTTTTATCTATGGTAACGTTGATGGTACGAAAGAACTCCTTCAGCCCTTTTGCTACAGGAGACAACTCTACGAGATAACCCGTTTTGCTTTCAAATACCCGGGTTTTAAAGTCAGGATTACTGAGTGCCGTGCCCTGTACGCAATCCACTATAATCCTGTTGATCTGCCGGAACAACTTATTTGATCCGGTAGATACTTTGTTCTCCTTCTGCCCGTCTTTTATATACACATTATCCTTGTTAATGATCATAAGGTATTGAGAAGGCTTGCTGTACTCCATTCTAACAAGGTTGTTCTTCTTGAACCAGAGCTTGCCCCTGGATTCTATTTTATCGGAAAGCATGCTCAGGTTCTTCTCCTGAATAAAATCGCTTTTAATAGTGGTTATTCTTTGTGCAGCCACTGCAAACTGCTCCTTAAACCGGTTCATGTCGCCAACCGGGTTATAGCCAGCATACTGGGCATTGGAAAAGAAACATTGTACCGTTAAAACGGATAGCACGATCAGTTTATACATAGGGATGTAAATTAAGCATTTTATCTAACCTTATAATTTCATATCCCTTTTGCTTTGCGTATTCTATAAACCGGGGTAACACAGAAAGGGTGATTTTACTGGTGTCGTGAAACAGGAAAACGGCACCTGGCTTTAGTGAGGTATTTAATTTATTCAACAACTTAGTTTCATCTTTCATTACAGTGTCCATAGATCGTACACTCCAGCCTACAGGGATGTACTTTCCTTTAATAATAGCTTTCTTCACCGTTGGGTTCGTAACACCGTAAGGAGGCCGGAATAAATGAGGTGTTAATCCTGTAACCTTTTTTACCTGCTCGTCCATAAGGCGCAGGTCTGCATGCATTTTAGATGCGGAATACAGATCGAACCAGA
>JACMJX010000325.1 GCA_014380425.1 Chitinophagaceae bacterium
GGCCGGCTTCCACCTGCGGCGAGCATCATTCAAATATCACGGTAAGCAAGGTGAAGTCTGCCGATGAAATGTTCCAGGCATGCATGAAAGAATTCGAAAGGTGCGATATAGCTATCATGGCAGCCGCAGTCGCCGATTATACCCCCATAAACGTAGCAACTTCAAAAATTAAAAAGACAGAAGGGAACCTGGTGATCGAGTTAACGAAGACCCGGGATATTCTTAAAAGCCTGGGGCAGCAAAAAAAAGAAGATCAGTTTTTAGTGGGATTTGCCCTTGAAACAGACAATGAAAAAGAGTATGCCCTCAAGAAGTTGCAAGTGAAGAATGCCGATATGATTGTGCTGAACTCTCTAAATGACGCCGGCGCCGGCTTTGGATACGATACGAACAAAATAACTATTTTTGAAAAGAATGGCCGGGAAACCAGCTACGAGCAGAAGCCGAAGCAACAAGTGGCAAGAGATATCGTTGATAAGATAGTAAACATGCTGTATGCGTAAGATTGTTATCATTGCACTGTTTTTTTTTTCAACAGCTCCACTGGAAGCACAGGAATTAAGAGCCCGCCTTACCGTTAACGCTTCCCAGGCGGGTAACAAGGTAGATAAAAAGGTATTCCAGACCTTACAGAGCGCTCTCAATAACTTTCTCAATAACAGGAAATGGACTAAAGAAGCTTTCCAGCCCAATGAGCGGATCGTTTGTAATTTTCTACTTACGATCAACCAGGCGCAGGACGACAATCTTTACCAGGCTTCACTAACCGTGCAGGCAGCACGGCCGGTTTACAATACTACCTATGATTCTCCTCTAATTAATTTCATAGATAACGACATCCTTTTCCGATATGTAGAGTTTCAGCCTATCGAATTTAACGAGAACCGCGTATCGGGCTCCGACGGCCTCACTTCCAACCTCACCGCTGTACTGGCTTATTATGTAAACATTATTATCGGGCTGGACTTCAGTTCCTTTTCGCTCAGAGGCGGGGATTCCTATTTTCAGAAAGCACAGAATATTGTTAGTAACGCGCCGAGCGGACGGGAGGTTTCTGGGTGGAATGCATTCGACGGGCAGCGGAACCGGTATTGGCTGATGGAGAATTTAACCAATAGCAAATATGCCCTTGTGCATGATGCCATTTATGGTTATTACCGGCTTGGCATGGATAATATGTTCGATAATGAAACAGAGGCGCGAAAGGGCATCATGAACTCCCTGAATCTTCTTAATACAGTGAATTCCAATACCCTTAATACAATGATAATACCTTTCTTTTTTCAGGGGAAGAGTAATGAGCTGGTCAGAATTTTTAAAAAAGCCACTCCGGATGAAAGATCCCGAGCCGCCGATCTGCTTAGCAAAATGGATATCAGTAATTCTAATACTTACAAACAGGAGCTGCAATGAGGATATTTACGATCCTTTTACTGCTGGTACTGGCGCTCTATGGCTGCGACAGGAAAGCCGACCTGCCGGGCGATATTCTGCCACCTAAAAAGATGGAGGAGATTGTATGGGATGTGATGGTGGCAGACGAATATTCCAAAGACCTTGTGCAGGCAGACACAGCACATCAAATGGATGTAAAGAAAGAGCGGTCGAAGTTGTATCAGCAGGTATTTAACCTGCATGGCACCAGCCGCGAGGCGTTCAACAAGAGTTTCAAGTATTATAGCAGCCGGCCCGAACTCACCAAAGCCCTCTTCGACACCCTTACTTCCAGAGCAAATCGCAGGAGCCGACCCATTTTCCCTGCCCTCAGGCCTGAATTAAGGCCAGCGTTAAGGCAGGAGTTAAAGTTGGTAAAATAGCTAACTTTAGGCTCTCTTAAACAGCCACATGAATAAAACAATCTCTAGTGCTGAAGCAGCTATCTACGATATACAAGAAGGCGCCGTAATTATGCTAGGCGGGTTTGGCCTTTGCGGTATTCCCGAAAATCTTATTCATGCGCTTGTAAGCAAAGGCACGCGCCATCTTACCTGCATATCCAATAATGCAGGGGTAGACGATTTCGGCATCGGCCTGATGCTGAAGCAGCGGCAGGTGAAGAAAATGATCTCGAGCTATGTAGGAGAAAATGCCGAGTTTGAACGGCAGCTTTTATCGGGCGAGCTTGAAGTAGAGCTTATTCCCCAGGGAACCCTTGCCTCTCGCTGCATGGCTGCAGGCTATGGGATGCCCGCTATTTTTACCCCCGCAGGCGTAGGCACCGAAGTGGCGGAAGGAAAAGAAGTGCGCACGTTCAACGGGAAAGATTATCTGCTGGAATATGCATTTGAAGCGGACTTTGCACTTGTAAAAGCCTGGAAAGGTGATACCGAAGGCAACTTGGTGTATAAGGCTACCGCACGCAATTTCAACCCCCTGATGGCGATGGCAGGCAAAATTACCATTGCAGAAGTAGAAGAACTCGTGCCGGCCGGGGCGCTGCACCCTAACGAGATTCATACTCCCGGAATTTACGTACATCGTGTGTTACAAGGCGCCGGTTACGAAAAAAGGATTGAACAAAGAACCGTAAGAAATAACTGATCATGGCATTAACAAAAGAACAGATAGCACAACGCATTGCACTAGAACTTAAAGACGGATACTATGTAAATCTAGGTATTGGCATCCCGACTCTTGTAGCTAATTACATTTCAAAGGATATTAACGTAGTACTCCAGAGTGAGAACGGCCTTCTAGGAATGGGGCCTTTTCCTTTAGCAGGCGAGGAAGACCCCGATCTGATCAATGCCGGCAAGCAAACCATTACTGCCTTACCAGGCTCTTCTTTCTTCGACAGCGCCCTTAGTTTCGGGATGATCCGGGCTGGGAAAGTGGATCTTACCGTACTTGGCGCTATGGAAGTATCGCAGAACGGCGATATCGCTAACTGGAAAGTGCCCGGCAAAATGGTAAAGGGCATGGGCGGCGCTATGGACCTGGTAGCAAGTGCAAAGAACATTATAGTAGCTATGCAGCATACCGATAAGCAAGGCAATTCCAAATTGTTGCCCACCTGTACGCTTCCTATTACTGGGTTAAAATGTGTACGGAAAGTAGTAACGGAACTGGCTGTATTCGAGATCATCGAAGGCACTTTTCATCTTACAGAGTACGCACCAGGCGTTCAGATTGATGAAATAAGGGCTAAAACAGCCGGTAAAATGATTATCGTCGATCATGTAGCGGAGATTAAATTGCAGCCTAAGGCGGGGCTTATTTAGTCGACAAGGTTGTTTTTTACCGCATAGAACACTAGCCCGGCAGTGTTTTTAGCACCAAAGCGTTCCATCAATTTGTCTTTGATCGACTCCACCGTTCTGGGGCTCACTTCCAACTTCTGCGCTATTTCCTGAGCTGTAAATTCCATGCAGATGTACTTGATTACATCTCGCTCGCGGGAGTTGAGTGTGACTTCGCTGGAGAGATTGGGCACGGCTTTTTGTTTAGAGTGCGACTTCTTCAGAAGGATGCGGTTGACGAAATTATTGAGATAATAGCCTTTGAGGCTTACCTCTACGATCGCTCTTTTTATTTCCTGCGGGTCGGCACTTTTAAGCAGGTAGCCGTTCGCGCCGATTTCCATCATGTGCGTAACGAAGCGCTCGTCCTCGAACATGGTAAGCGCTATGATATGAATATGCGGGTAATTTTTAGTGATGTGTTTGGTGGCTTCAATGCCGTCTTTCTGTGGCATTCTCAAATCCATCAAAATTACATCCGGCTCAGAAAGCGCTATTCCGTCAATAAGCTCCTGGCCATTATCGGCTTCCTGCACAAACTTGATGTTCGTGTAAGGCCTCAAGGAAAGGATGACTCCTTTTCTAAAGATCTTATGGTCGTCTGCTATTGCTACTTTAATCATTCCCATAGGTGTAGTGATATCGGGTTCTTTAAAGATAAGTATAAATGGTTTGTCGCAGCATTAAAATGTTATTAGTTGTTCCTTTGCATGCGCCAGATCTTTTTGTAATTCAATGGTTACCTTATAATAAGTTTGTGACAGATCTTTTTCGAAGTAAATTTTCCCCTGCAGCACTTTCAACCGGCTCTGGATGTTTTTCAGCCCCAGTC
This sequence comes from Chitinophagaceae bacterium, assembly GCA_014380425.1. Taxonomy (GTDB): domain Bacteria; phylum Bacteroidota; class Bacteroidia; order Chitinophagales; family Chitinophagaceae; genus JADCRZ01. The sequence goes on from JACMJX010000325.1 coordinate 4,072, forward strand.
CGCCCGAGCTTTTATTTAGTTTATCAAAATCGGCTTGAGTGATTCCCCGGCCATCATGGTGCAGCCTTAGGTAGAATTTATCACCATTAATATTTTGCGTAACATGGATAAAGCTGGAATTACTATGCTTTAACACGTTGTTGATAAGCTCTTGGAGCACTCTGAAAACAGTCAGTTCCTGTTCCGACTTTAGGCGCTCGCGGTAATCGTGAAAGCGGCAGCTCGCGTTAATGGTTCCCGAGCCGCTTATTTTCTGAAACAGATCGTTTACGGCCGATTCCAGTCCAAAATTTTTAAGTGTTGGCGGCATCAAGCTATGCGAAATATTCCTTATAAGCTGGATGGTATCGTCTA
>JACMJX010000326.1 GCA_014380425.1 Chitinophagaceae bacterium
CCAGGCCTCGGGCAAACGGCCGGTTTCACGTTTGAACTGCAGCAAACCACCAGTACCGATGATGTAAAGAAGTTTGAACAGGTAGGGCGTAATTTTCTGGCAGCCGTCAACCAGCGGCCAGAGATAGCTATGGCATTCACCTTCTTCAATGCCCGTACCCCGAGTTACCAGGTGGACGTAGACAAAGAGCAGGCAAAAAAACTGGGTGTTCAGGTATCGGATGTGTATGGCACCATGTCTACGCTTCTAGGTAGCAGCTACGTGAACGACTTTAACCTGTATGGAAGAAATTTCCGTGTAATGGCACAGGCAGACAGCACCTACCGTTCTTCACTTGCGAATATGGAGAAGTTTTATGTACGCAACCGTGCTGGAAGTATGATTCCCTTAAGTTCATTGATAGTAAGCAAAGTGGTGGAAAACCCTTCGCTTATTTCTCATTACAATATTTACCGGTCTATAGAAATCAACGGATCTCCAAAACCAGGGTTTAGCAGTGGAGAGGCGATACAGGCTTTAAGGGAAGAAGCAGCAAAACTGCCAACGGGATATGGGTACGAGTTTTCTGGCCTGAGCAGGGAAGAGATTGCAGCCGGAAGCAGTACCACCACCATCTTCGCTATTTCCATCATCTTTGTGTTTCTATTTCTTGCCGCACTGTACGAGAGCTGGTCTGTTCCGTTCTCGGTGCTGTTTGCCGTTCCGATTGGCATGTTCGGGTCGCTTCTAACACTCATATTTCTTCCAAACCTTACGAATAATATCTATGCACAAATAGGATTGATAACGCTTATAGGCCTTGCTGCCAAGAATGCCATCCTTATCGTGGAGTTTGCAAAGGAAAGAGTAGACAGAGGCGTGGAAGTGGTTAAAGCCACATTGGAAGCTGTTGAACTGAGGCTACGGCCTATTATAATGACTTCACTTGCCTTTATTCTAGGTGTGGTACCACTTATGCTGGCTAGTGGAGCAGCGGCAGAGAGCCGTAAAACCATTGGGTGGACCGTATTTGGAGGCATGCTTGCCGCTACCACGCTGGCGATATTTGTAGTGCCTGTGTTGTTTGTGCTGATCACCAAACTGGCGTACGGAAAAAAGAAGTTAAAGGAGATGGAAGCACAGCATAATGTAGAAGCGCACTCTTAATCTATAAATTGCGGACGGCAATCTTCTTCCAATAGAAATAGCCGGCAACTGCTACAATGAAAAGGAATATCGTCAAACCGGCAAATAGTGGCAATTGTTTGTAAAAAAGCAGTGGAACGGCAAACATATTAGAGATATTCAGCAAGATCCAGTTTTCCACTTTACGACGTGCCAGCAGCCACATGCCTGCCCAGGCCGTTGCAGACACAAAGGAATCCCATACAGGCACATCCGATGTAGTTAGATAGGCAAGCACCAGGTAAAGAGCCGCCCAGCCAAGGAGTGCTATCGTCAAGGTGATATGCCATTCCTTCCTGGTTGTAAAGGTAACCGGCGCTTCCGGTTTGTTTTTTGTTTTACTCCAGAAGCTCCATCCATAAATGCTCATCGCCAGGTAGTATAAATTAAGCAGTGCTTCCGCATACAGCTTTATATCGAAAAGTACATAAGCTGAAGCGATGGTTGCTATGATTCCGGCAGGGTATAGCAGTACTTTGTTCGCTTTGGCAAGTATTACCTGTATTACGCCAAACACAACTGCTACCCACTCCAGCAAACTCGTTTGCTTCAACTGCGAAAGAAGCAGTTCAAACCACTGCGGTGTATTCATAAAGCTATTTCAGGAAACCGAAATCAAGCACCCGGCGGAGGTATTTTTTATCCTGGATCACCCAGGTAACTTCCGTACCGCCGGCTGTTCTGTTAAGCAGATAGATGTAAATGTTTCGCTTGTCGGCAGACCTATATACCCTGTTTAACGATCGCTGCGTACCTGATGCGTCTTTATAGCTAAAAACGGGATCGTAAATATCTGCATAGGCCGCCGGTGGAATGGCAACCGTGTCATTATCGATGGTAACCGTTACCGAGGCTATACTGTTTTGAGGCATTTTGCTGTAATTGCCATAAAAAGGTTTGGCGTCGATCTTAAGCACATACTTGTTTTCTTCATAGTATCCCAGCTTATGTTCGGCAGGTTTAAAGGGAATGGTTTTCACGACTACTTTTATATTGTCTCCCTCGAACAACAGTATATTCGTTCCCAGTTCTTTGAGGGAAATCGTTTTAAGCGGCAGCTTTCCCATGCTTTCGTCTATACCTGCGGTTGTAAAGGATGCAAGATCACTGCGTACGTCTTTTTCGCGTACCCTGATGAAGAAGTCTTTTTTACTACGGTAGTCCGGATAATCGTCGCTCTGCGCAAAACTCATCCATGAACTGAGTACAGAAATTGCCGTCAATATGAATCGCATAGATGTAAAATTATTAATAAAGATACAAATCTAATACGTGAACTATATTTGCTCATGCACTGGATTAAAGTTATTTACCAGACACTTCTCGGTAACTTCAGGGTAAGGCTTAGCCGGGTTCAGTTTATTGTTATGATTGCTTCGTTTACCGGCTTTATTTCGGGTCTTATCGCAGTGTTGTTGAAGACCGTAGTGCACTACCTGCAGCAGGGTATCGAGGATTTTCCCATATCAAGGTTTGCTTACCTGTTATTTCCGGCGCTTGGGCTGCTGATCACTGTTTTTATCGTTAATCATTTTTTCGGAGGTCATATAGACCGGGGCATACCTATGACGCTAAAGGCGATAGCCCGCAAGGGTTCTTTCATTCCGCTGAGCCATACCTATCTTCATGTTGTTACCAGTTCCATTACTGTGGGCTTAGGAGGGTCCGTCGGGCTCGAGGCACCTATTCTGGCTACTGGTTCGGCGGCAGGTTCCAATATCGCAAGAATCAGTGAATTGAATTACCAGGAGCGCACCCTGCTGGTTGCCTGCGGTGCGGCAGCGGGAATATCCGCTGTGTTCAATGCCCCCATAGCGGGCGTTATTTTTGCCATCGAAGTATTACTGACGGAGACAGTGGTTAGTTACTTCATACCGCTTATAACAGCTTCCGTTATCGGAGCGCTTTGTTCCAAGATCATTCTGAAGGAGTCTATTTTATTTAATTTCGTTCTTCAACAGAGGTTTAATTATCTCAATGTTCCCTTTTATATCCTGCTCGGATTGCTTGCCGGTTTTGTATCTCTTTACTACGCAAGAATGTTTAAAAATACAGAAGGGAGAATACACAACTGGCGGGTGAATTCTTATGCTAAAGTATTTGTGGGAGGGGCCATCCTGCTGGGAATCTATTTCGTGCTCCCGCCTTTATTCGGAGAGGGATACCGGAGCGTGACCTTACTGGCGCAAGGAGATCCTTCTTCCCTGATTGATAATACCCGTCTGTTTTCGTTGTTCAACAATGAATGGGCGTTTATTCTGTTTACCGGCCTTATCGTATTGATGAAGCCTATTGCGGCTGCGGTAACAATAGGAAGCGGAGGTAACGGAGGCAACTTTGCGCCTTCCCTTTTTGTTGGTTCCTACCTGGGTTTCTTCTTCGCCAAACTTACCAATGCAACAAAGCTCGTTCATATTCCTGTGGATAATTTTTGTCTTGTAGGAATGGCAGGGGTATTGAGCGGAGTGATGTATTGTCCACTTACTGCCATCTTCCTGATCGCCGAGATCACCAATGGATACGAGCTCTTCATTCCTCTCATGATCGTTTCTTCGATCTCTTTCTTTATTGTAAAAAGCTATGAACCATATTCGATGGAAACAAAGGCGCTGGCTTTAGAGGGACAAATTTTTACCCATAAGAAAGAAAGGAATATTCTTACTTCCATAAGTTTGAACGACATGTTACAAGACAATTACGAAACTATCGCAACGGATAAAAAACTGGGAGATCTTGTAGAGCTTGTCAAAACCAGTGAAAAGAACATTTTTGCAGTAGTGGACAACAAGGATCGGTTCACCGGTATCATTGAGCTTAACGACATTAAAAATAAGCTCTTCGATCCCGAACATTTCAATCACCTTTCCATAAGATCACTTGCCAAAAAGCCGGCGGCTACTATCAATATAGATGAAGATATGCACGAGGTGATGAAAAAATTAGATATAACCCACACATGGTATCTGCCCGTGTTGGATAAGGAACGGAAATTCCTCGGTTTCATTTCAAAGACCAAACTGTTCAATAAGTACCGGGAGATACTATCGGCTCAAACGGACCTCTACGAATGAAATAGTCGCATTTTCCTTACATTTACTTCTTACAAAGATGGCATATGAAAACACTGATATTAATTTCAATTATGATACTAAGTTTAGCTGCCTGCAATAATGGCGGATCCGGCAATAATAAATCTGGTAGTGAAACAACAACGGATAGTACGAAGGGATCATCCGTAAGAAGAGAAACCTGGGGTACCGTGGATGGTAAAGAAGTTTATCTGTTCACCTTGACCAGTCAGAACGGCTTTGAAGCCAAGATAAGTAATTATGGAGGTTTGATCACTTCCCTTAAAGTACCCGGGAGAGACGGTACCGCCAATATAGTTTTAGGGTTCGATAGTTTGAAGGGCTATCTTCAGAAAGACGTTCCCTATTTCGGGGCGCTGATAGGGCGCTACGGCAACAGGATCGCTAAAGGTAGATTCACACTCAGGGATGAAGCGTTTACATTGGCAGTCAATAATGGCGAGAATCACTTGCATGGCGGATTGAAAGGTTTCGACAAGGTAGTATGGGATGCAACGCCTGTTGAAGATGCTTCGAATCCTGGCCTCGAGCTCAAGTACCTTAGTAAGGACGGCGAAGAGGGATATGCCGGCAACCTGAATGTAACAGTGCGGTACACGCTCACTGCGCAGAATGAACTACAGGTGGAATATGATGCTACCACAGACAAAGCTACTCCTGTAAACCTGACGCAGCATTCCTATTTCAATCTTACGGGAGATCCTTCAAAAGATATTCTTGAACATACACTTACCATCAATGCCGATAAATATACCCCTGTAGATAAAGGCCTTATTCCTACAGGAGAACTCAAAGATGTAAAAGGAACCCCATTCGATTTTACTACGCCGCACAAAATAGGTGAACGTATAGCAAAAGTGGAAGGCGGATACGATCATAACTGGGTGCTTAACAAAGCGACGGACCCCATGCGCCTGGTAGCGACGCTGGCAGACAGTGCATCCGGAAGAAAAATAGAAGTGTACACCACCGAACCGGGTCTTCAGTTCTATTCAGGGAATTTTCTGGATGGTACACTGGCCGGATCCGATGGCAAACCGTTCAATAAGCACGCAGGCCTTTGCCTGGAGACGCAGCATTTTCCCAACTCCCCCAATCAGCCCTCCTTTCCTTCAACAGTATTGCAGCCAGGAGATAAATACCATACCATCACGAAGTATAAACTGATCACCCAATAAGATGAACAAGGCAAAAGCGTTTATTTTTGACATGAATGGCACTATGGTGGATGATATGCAGTATCATTCAGAAGCCTGGTTTAATATTCTGAACAATGATCTCGGTGCCAACTTAAGCAGAGAAAGAGTAAATGAAGAAATGTATGGTAAGAACGCGGAATTGCTGGAGCGGGTGTTCGGTTCGGGGAAGTTTTCTTTGCAGGAGATGGACTCCCTTTCTATGCGTAAGGAAAAGCGCTACCAGGAAGCTTTTCTTCCCGAGCTGAAATTGATCGATGGATTGGATGCCTTTCTTAAGAAGGCGCGGGATAATGATATCCAGATGGCGATCGGTTCTGCTGCCATCCCTTTTAATATCGATTTCGTGTTAGACGGGCTGCAGATACGGCACTATTTCAAGGCCGTGGTGAGTGCCGATGATGTATCAATCAGCAAGCCACATCCGGAAACCTTTCTGAAATGTGCAGCGCTGCTGGGGGTGAAGCCGGAAGACTGTATCGTTTTCGAAGACGCGCCTAAAGGAGTTGAAGCGGCACAAAACGCGGGTATGAAGGCCGTTGCGCTTACTACTATGCACGGGTCGGAGAACTTTTCGAAATATACCAATGTAATTGCCTTTATTGAAGATTATAATGACCCCCTTCTACAGAAACTTTAACCGGCAAATACCCTTTTTTAGAAGAGGTTTGAACATAAAAATAAGGCACACAGAAACGTACATCAATTGTCATCTTGGAGCAGGCGCATCATTACGACGCGCCTGCTTTTTTATCATTGATGTTTTACCAGAAGAATGTGTACAAGGCAGTCAGGATCCCGAAAATAATGAGTGCGCCCACCGCGAATGACGGATGTACTTTAAACATGGAGCGTTCTATTTCGAGCCCCTTCGATTGAATGCCGCGGCTCTGATCTATTTTACTGATTATATACATGGCGATAACGCTGATAAGGAATACGAAGCCCATTCTATCCAGGAAGGGTATCTCATAAACTCCGTTAGCATTCGCTTTGGCAAAACCATAAGGCGACAGCCATTCGAGAGAAACGAAGTTAGGAAGAAACTTAAACAGCACAGATAGGCCAAATCCTCCGATCGTCGCAAATAATGCGGCGTTGGAAGTCGTCTTTTTCCAAAAGAACCCGAGAATGAACATAGCAAAGATACCCGGGCTCACGAAACCTGTATATTCCTGTATAAACTCGAAGCCGCCTTTTTTATCGATACCTAACAGGGGAGAGATGATGCAGGCGAGGATCATGGAAACGATTACCGTGGCCTTACCTACGTTTACGAGATTGGCTTCGCCCGCTTCAGGAGCCAGCTTTTTCTTGTAGATATCCAGCGTAAAGATGGTAGCGATACTATTTGCCTTACCAGCAAGAGATGCCACGATAGCCGCTGTGAGAGCGGCAAAAGCCAGCCCTTTAAGGCCGACAGGCAACAGGTTGAGCAGAACAGGGTAAGCCCTGTCTGGGTTCAGTTCGCCGGCATCTAACATCTCCGTTTGAAAAGCACCTTCCTGGTGTAGCACATAAGCCGCTATCCCGGGTAGTACAACGATAACGGGCATCAATAACTTAAGAAAGGCGGCAAACAAGATACCCGACCGCGCCGTTTTAAGATCGGCACCCAATGCCCGCTGCGTGATATATTGGTTACATCCCCAGTAATTAAGATTTACGATCCACATACCACCAATCAAAACCGTAAGACCCGGTAAGCTTGGATAGTTCGAATTATCCGGCTCGAGGATCATGTGAAAGTGATCACTTGATTTGCCCATCATCAATTTAAACCCGTTGAGCACCCCTTCGGTTCCATAATGTGTAGCCACCATGTTCAGCGCGAGGTAAGTGGTAACAAGGCCGCCGAGGATCAGGAAGAACACTTGTATAACGTCAGTGTAGCCGATCACCTTCATGCCGCCCAGGGTAATTACTACGGCAAAGATGGCCAGCGCGTACAGGCAAATATTCCGGTCGATTCCTGAAATGCTGCTGATGGCCCGCGCGCCCAGGTATAGAATAGAAGTGAGGTTTACTATCACATAAAGCAATAGCCAGAACACCGCCATAATCATCGCCACCGTTGAATTATACCGCTGGTTGAGAAACTGGGGCATGGTATAGATCTTGTTCTTCAGGTATACCGGTATAAAGAAAACAGCCACTATAATGAGAGTAGCGGCTGCCATCCATTCATAAGTAGATATTGCCAGCCCTATTTTGAACCCGTTTCCGCTCATACCGATGAACTGTTCTGCCGAGATATTGGAGGCGATCAGTGAAGCTCCTATAGCCCACCATGTTAATGAACCTTCAGCAAGAAAATAATCTTTCGAGGAGGCTTCTACGCTTTTCTTTCTCTTGTAGATCCAGTAGCCGTAGCCGGCTACTATTAGGAAATAGATAATAAAGATCAGATAGTCTAAAGTACCGAGTCTATTGTTCATAAGTAGTCAATCGTTATTTAATTAAATGATAGATGGATGTTTAGTATTTTTTGATTCCCTGAAAGCTCCACTCGTTCCAGCGCAGTTCATTTTTCAACTGATAAAGATTCGTATCTTTTCCGATTAATACAAATTCAACATTTGCTATTTCCGCGAAGTCCTGTATATGCTCATGCGTAAGGTTCTGGCTGTAACAGGTATGATGTGCGCCTCCGGCCAGAATCCACCCCGTGCAGGCCGTTTTCATATCAGGCAGCGGTTTCCAAAGCACCCTTGCCACCGGCAGTTTAGGAAGCTCGTATTTTGGTGCGACAGCCTCCACTTCGTTAACGATGATGCGAAAACGATTTCCCAGGTCGATAACAGAAACGTTTATGGCAGGCCCCGCAGCGGCGTTGAATACCAGTCTTACAGGGTCGGCTTTGCCACCGATGCCCAACGGGTGTATTTCCACTTTGGGTTTACCTGTTGCTATCGTGGGGCAGATCTCCAGCATGTGGGAGCCCAGAACCTGGGGATCGGTAGGATCGAAATGATACGTATAATCCTCCATGAACGAATTGCCACCTTTAAGGCCGGCACCCATTACTTTCATGGTGCGTACCAAAGCAGCCGTTTTCCAGTCACCTTCGCCGGCGAAGCCATAGCCTTCGGCCATCAGCCGCTGCGATGCG
>JACMJX010000327.1 GCA_014380425.1 Chitinophagaceae bacterium
ACTGGAAATCTAACGACTACAAACAAGACCGTATAAATTCATTATCAACAGAAGATTTATCCGGAACACCTGATTTTGACGGTGTTAATTTATACGGTGACGAGGCCCTCATATCAGTACCCGGCTTTAATCCTATTAGACGTACTGGTTTTAGAGAAGAAGATATTATTGACGACTATTCAGCAAAAAGCATAAAGGCAGATATTGCCCTCCACTATCGTATTACTGATAAAATAGAAGCCCTTTACAATTACCGCTACGGTTCGGGCGATGCTATTTATCAAGGTGATTCTAAATATGCCTTACGCGGATTCACGCAAACCTTTCAGAAGTTAGAATTCAGAGGAGATAATTTTTTCGTAAGAGGATACTTAACGCAAACGGATGCTGGTGATTCTTACAACTTGTTGGCTTTAGGTACTTTCATGAATGAAGCATACAGTCCCTCTTCGGCAAAATGGGTACCTGAATACCTTGGAGCATTTTTAGGAACCGTTCCGGGAGTGCCATCTGGAGACGGAGCTGCCGCAAGAGCTTTTGCTGACCGAGACAGACCTCAGCCCGGAACAGAGGCCTTTAACCTGTTAACAGATTCTGTTCGCAATGCAGTGTTTCAAGGCAATCCGCCAGGCGCCACTTTTAAAGACGATTCACGCATCTACCACGGAGAGTTCAATTACAATTTCAAAAACCAAATAACTTTTGCCGAGGTATTGGTAGGTGGAAACTATCGTCAATATGATCTATTCACGGATGGAACAATCTTAAATGAAGATCCGGATGCCACCAGCAAAGATGCTGCTGTTTACGACAGAATTAAGATCAACGAATATGGTGTGTACGGTCAAATAGCCAAGACTTTTGGAACTTTAAAGTTAACAGGTTCCCTTCGCTACGATAAGAATGAAAACTTTGATGGACAGGTTACACCACGAGTTTCCGCTGTTTACACTTTCTCAGAAAACCATAATCTGCGTGCTTCATTTCAAACAGGTTTCCGCAATCCGCAAACTCAGGCACAGTTCATTTACTTCCCCGGTTCTGATGCCACACTTCTTGGAAGTACTGAAGCGAATGCCGCCAGATATGGAGTTCACAATGGGGGTTCTTGGACGTTGGATTCTTTCCGTGACTTTCAATCGGCCGGTGGTTCATTTAATTCAGATGGAACCATAAGTGCAACTACACCCCAAGCTGCTTTGGATACTTTGGTCACAACTAACGTTCCTTATGTGCAACCCGAACAATTGAAAGCCTTCGAAATAGGTTATAAAGGTATAATCAACAACAAGCTCTTAATTGATTTAAACGGATACTACAACATGTATAGCGATTTCTTAGGAACTGATTTAGTGGTTGCTAAGACTTCAGTAACTCATCAGGGCACCACCTCCACTCCCGGCAATACCGGTACTATCTTCAGCTTATACTCCAATTCTCCTGAAGATATACAGTCGTATGGGGTTGGCCTTGGATTGACTTATAATTTGCCAAAGGGGTATTCCGTAAATGGAAATTATACGTACGCTGATTTTACAGTAGATGAAGTGGCCGGCAGGGATTTTAATGCAGGATTTAATACACCCAACAATAAATTCAGTGTGGGCATTGGAAACAGAAAACTTACTAAAAACTTGGGCTTCAATATTAATTATCGCTGGCAGGAAGAGTTTGACTGGTTCTCGTCATACGGAAGCTGGACAGTGCCTGAGTTTGGCGTGTTCGATGCAGCCGTTAGCTACAGAGTGCCTACTATTAAATCCACTGTGAAAATTGGAGGTACTAACTTAGGCGGCACCGATTACAGAACCAACCTAGGTGGGGCATTTGTCGGCTCTATGTATTATGTCTCCATCACTTTCGATCAGTTTTTCAAATAACAAACCTAAGTTTCTTAGATATGAAAAAGCGAATATTATTTACATCACTTATAGCTGCAACACTGGTGTTTAGTTGCGAGCAAGAAATTGCCGAACTGCAACCGCCTGCAGAACCGAGCGGAGAGCCCGGCAATGCAGACTTTACAAAATTTGTGTCGATCGGTAATTCGTTAACCGCAGGTTATCAAGCTAGCGCCCTTTTCACAGAAGGTCAAAACAATTCCTATCCATCTATAATGGCTAAGCAGTTTGCTTTTGTAAGCGTGAACGATGAATTTAACCAGCCTGATATTAATTCGGCAAATGGCTATTCTTCGGTAGATGCTGCAACAGGCGCCATACTTGGAAGACTTATTCTTTTTGACCCTGATGGAACTACAGACCCGGAAGATCCAGATGGATGTGTTATTCCATCGAGAGACCCAGGTCCCTCTGCATCTGGCACACCTGCACGAACAGTAACTTGCCCTAGCTCAGTTTCTACCCCTGCTGTACCTGCTCCATATAATACGGCAGATTTACCGGCTGCCTTTACTGGCGACAAGACCAAGCTAAATAATTTCGGTGTTCCCGGAATACTGCTTGCTCAAGTGATTACCCCTCTTACGGGGGGGCCTTCAACTGGAAACCCAGCATTTAATGCTTTGTATCAACGCTTTGCTTCCATACCAGGTACTTCGACCATTTTAGGTGATGCCTTGGCGGCAAGCCCCACTTTTTTTAGTTTTTGGCTCGGCAACAACGATGTGTTAGGTTATGCAACAACTGGTGGTGTGGGTACTATACCCCTTACTCCTGTCGATGGAGCTGCCGGAGTAGGTTTTAAAGCTACCTACGAAGCGGCCATTGCACAACTTTTGGGGGCAAATGCTTCTGTAAATGGCATTGTGG
>JACMJX010000328.1 GCA_014380425.1 Chitinophagaceae bacterium
GTATTCAAATATGCGGTAAAAGGCATGGCGGATGCAGCCTTCGAATTACTGGAACGCAATCATCTTACCGGCGACGATATCGCCTGGCTGGTGCCGCACCAGGCCAATAAAAGGATCATAGATGCCACTTCCAACCGCATAGGGCTGCCACCGGAGAAGGTAATGCTTAACATACACCGGTATGGTAACACCACGGCAGCTACTATTCCTTTGTGTTTGTGGGACTGGGAATCAAAATTGAAGAAAGGAGACAACCTTGTATTGGCGGCCTTCGGGGGAGGTTTTACCTGGGGAGCAAGCCTTCTAAAATGGGGATATTAATTGACCCCTTCCACCGTTACGGATTTGTCGATCTTAAGAATAAGACCCTGTAGCACTTTGCCCGGACCTATTTCCACGAACCGGGTAGCACCGTCGGTGATCATTGCCTGCACGCTCTGTGTCCATTTTACGGCGCCTGTCAATTGATCTATCAGGTTTTGTTTTATCTCTTCACGGTCAAACACAGCCTTTGCCACTACGTTCTGATAAATATGTGCAGTTGGCTGGTGAAAGTTTATTTTTTCGATGGCTATTTTAAATTCCTCGCGGGCGGGTTCCATCAGCGGGGAATGAAATGCTCCGCTCACTGATAAAGGGACGGTCTTTTTAGCACCTGCTTCCTTTAAACGGACGCTTGCCAGTTCCACCCCCTTAAGAGAACCGGAGATCACCAGTTGGGAAGGATGGTTATAATTGGCAGGAACCACCACTTCACCGCTTTCACTTTGTACTTCGCTGCATATGGCTTCTACAGCGGGGGCTTCGAGGCCCAGCACCGCAGCCATGGTAGAAGGGGTAGCAATGCAGGCTTTGCGCATAGCTTCCGCCCGGAGAGACACCAGTTGCAGGGCATCTTCGAAACTCAGCGTACCGTTGGCTACCAGGGCCGAAAATTCGCCCAGGGAATGGCCGGCTACCATATCCGGCCGTATGCCTTCCACGCTTTTAAATGCTATAATGGAATGAAGAAATACTGCCGGCTGGGAGATATTGGTTTCCCGTAACGCTTCTTCCGTGCCGGAAAACATAATATCGGAAATACGGAAGCCCAGTTGCTCATTGGCCTGTTCGAACAGCTTTTTGGCAAATGCACTATTGTCATAATAATTCTTGCCCATTCCCGGGTACTGGGAACCCTGTCCGGGAAATACGAAAGCATTCTTCATACTCAGATTGTAATTAGCGGGCAAAAATAAAGGAAATTATATTAATGCAATTTGGAACCCACTAACCGGATAAACTCGCTCCTGGTTTCATTTTTTTCGAACTCGCCGCAAAAGGCAGATGTGGTGGTTACGGAGTTCTGTTTTTGCACTCCCCGCATCATCATGCAAAGATGGGATGCTTCTACTACAACCGCCACCCCGTGCGGATTAAGCGTGTCTTTGATCGCCAGCATAATCTGGTGGGTAAGCCTTTCCTGCACCTGCAGGCGGCGGCTGTATACGTCGACCACCCTGGCCAGTTTGCTAAGCCCGGTGATCCATCCATTGGGTATATAGGCCACATGGGCTTTGCCGTAAAAGGGCAGCATATGGTGCTCGCACATGCTGTAAAGTTCAATGTCTTTCACGATCACCATTTCACTCACGTCTTCCTGGAATTTGGCAGATTCCAGTATGGTCCGCGCATCCATCTGGTATCCCTGCGTCATAAATTGTATGGCTTTGGCGATTCGTTCCGGCGTTTTAATCAATCCTTCCCTTTCCGGATCTTCCCCTATCAGTTCCAGCGCACTGCGGTAACTGGCAACCAATCCCTGCGTAGTCTTCTCGTCGTACTGTTCAGTCTTCTTGTAAGCCATAATGGTTATTATATATTATGCGGATATTCTACAAAATTCCGCTCTGTTTCGTAAAGCCTGATCTGCAGATCGAACCGCGGGTCCAGTACTTTTTTCAATATGTTGTAGATAACATAAACAATATTTTCCGCTGTCGGGTTCAGCTCTTTAAATTCTTCGGTATCAAGGTTCAGGTTTTTATGATCGAACCGGTCAAGTACATGCTCTTTGATGACGTCCGAGAGCAGTTTCAGGTCTATTACGTAGCCCGAACCCGGATCGGGCTCCCCTATCACTTTTACGATCAGTTCGTAGTTATGGCCATGATAGTGAGGATAATTGCATTTTCCGAATACATCCGCATTTTTCTGTTCGTCCCATATAGGATTGTTCAGGCGATGGGCGGCATTAAAATGTTCTTTCCTGAAAACGGCTACTTTAAATCCCATAATGTTGATTGATCATTTATCTAAAAAACGACACTACCCCTGATCGCCGAAGTACTCAACATAAATGCGGGGCGTTTCGTTCAGTTTAATACAATGAAGTGTTATATTTTTCGGCAGGTGGGGAATTAACTGGTTCCATATGCCAATGGCCAGGTTCTCGGTAGAGCACATTTTACCCTGCATAAAATCCACATCCATGTTCAGGTTTTTATGGTCGACCAGTTCCAGTACGTGTTCTTTTATGATGTTGCTGAGTCTTTTAACGTCGAACAAAAAACCGGTATCGGGGTCCGGCGTTCCTTTTATCGTTACAAATAGTTCGTAGTTATGCCCGTGCCAGTTCTCGTTGGCGCATTTGCCGAATACGGCGTCATTCTGCGCGGTGCTCCATGCAGGGTTAAATAACTTATGAGCGGCGTTAAAATGCTCTACACGGGTAAGATAAACCATTGCACTGAAAAAATTTTCGCAAAGGTAATATTTTTAGATTTGCACTATGTATATACTCCTCGCCGCCGCCACCCCCTTAGAGATCGCCCCCTTTTCCCATTTACTGGAATCATCCGGTCCCTCCTGGCAGGGGCAGGAGGTCGAAATACTGATAACGGGTGTCGGCTCCCTGATCGCTTCCTGGTCGCTTGCCAAAGCGATCCATCACCGCCGTCCCGATTTTATGATACAGGCCGGTATTGCCGGCAGCATGAACCCGAACATTTTACCTCCACAGGTAGTTATAGTGCAAAATGAACGAATGGGCGACCTGGGGGCGGAAGACAAAGAAGGATTCTCGGATGTGTTCGACCTGGCACTGACAGACGGGGCCGCTTTTCCATTCACCGGCGGAAGTCTCCCTAACCCGCTCGTAAGAGAAGGGGCTGATTACCTCGGACTGCCCACCGCACAGGGTGTTACTGTTAATGAAATTACCACCCGGAAAGAAAGGATCATTTCATTAAAAAATAAATACCTTGTGTCCGTAGAATCTATGGAAGGTGCCGCCTTCCATTATGCCGCATTATCCGAACATATTCCTTTCCTGCAGGTAAGAGCCATATCCAATACCGTTGGAGAACGAAATAAACAACACTGGAAAATAAAAGAGGCCATCCAGGCACTCAACGATTCGCTGATAACACTATTGCCACAATTACAAAACATATGAAAGTAACACTCGGTTTCTCGCCATGCCCTA
>JACMJX010000329.1 GCA_014380425.1 Chitinophagaceae bacterium
AATAGAAGTTAGTGATGATCACTCTTATTCCTGGTTCAATATTCACTTCAATGAAGATAATTGGGATAATGATTGGAACGATGACTGGAGAGGAACCTACCGCTGGAGGACTGATACCGAATACACAATGACCAATGAGGGTTTAAAGAAAATCGCGCCGGAAGACGAAAAGAAACCATTCGACTCAATGGAAGGAAGAGAGGGTAGAAGAATGAGAAAAGGGTCCATTGTCCTCAAATTGTAATAGCCAGATAATTTAGAGTAGTATCAGGAGAACTTATTTTCAAGTTGGATGCCTTGCGCACATCCTTTACTTTTGCGGGCTAAACAGGTTCAATGAAAAAGACTCCTTTTACCGAAAAGCATATAGCTCTAGGTGCAAAAATGGCTGAATTTGCCGGTTACAACATGCCCATTAGCTATGGTGGCATTAATGATGAGCACGCAACCGTAAGAACCAATGCCGGCATTTTCGATGTAAGTCATATGGGGGAGTTCATAATAAAAGGAGCCCAAGCATTGGACCTTATTCAGCGGGTAACCACAAACGATGCCTCCAGACTCATCGCAGGAAAGGCGCAATATAGCTGCCTGACCAACGAACACGGAGGCATTGTGGATGATCTGATTGTTTACTGCCTTGAAGAAAACAACTCCTACATGATTGTAGTAAACGCCTCCAATATTCAGAAAGACTGGGAGTGGATTAGCCGGTTTAATACCAACAATGCCGAGATGCAGAATATTTCTGACAGAACCTGTCTACTCGCTATTCAAGGACCGAATGCGACAAAAATTCTGCAACCGTTAACAGAGTTGGATATAATGAATCTTAAGTATTACACATTTGTAAGAGGTGTATTTGCTGGAGTTAAAAATGTTATCATCAGTGCTACAGGCTATACGGGCTCTGGCGGAGTTGAAATTTATTTTGAAGATAAGGATGATAATGCGGATAGAATTTGGAGCGCTATCATGTCGGCCGGTACCCCTCGGGGGTTAAAGCCAATCGGTCTGGGCGCCAGAGATACACTCCGGCTCGAAATGGGATACTGCCTTTATGGAAATGATATTGATGATACTACCAGCCCTCTGGAAGCTGGTCTCGGATGGATTACGAAGTTTATGAAGAACTTCAATGCCTGTGAGCTTCTTGAGAAACAAAAGGCCGAGGGCGTTACGCGCAAGCTGGTGGGTATAGAAATGATAGATAAAGGAATCCCACGCCATGATTATGAAATCAAAGATGCAAGCGACATTACTATAGGAAGAATAACATCTGGAACACAAGCTCCTTCCTTAGGAAAGGCTGTTGCGTTAGGTTATGTTGAAAACGGTTTTTCAGCAATTGATACAACCGTATATGTTAAAATAAGAGACAAATCACTACGGGGCAAAGTGGTGAAAATACCTTTTGTTTAATCTTATTTAACTTACTATGGCACACGATAAACCCGCTCTATATACATCATTATCGCCTTCTCTCTTACACCTTTATGATATTAACGACACCACAGTTGTAATTATAGATGTGCTTAGAGCTACCTCAACTATTGCAACTGCATTGCATAACGGTGCCCGTTCTGTAATTCCTGTCGACAGCATATCAAAGTGTATTGAACTGGGTCGCCAGCTGGAGGGCATCACAGCCGGGGAAAGGGATGGCCGCATTGCGGATGGGCTACAATATGGAAACTCACCGTTTGAATATCCAGCATCCTTCATATCGGGCAAAATCCTTGTTCTTACTACCACTAACGGAACCATGCTGCTGCACATGGCCCTGGAAAAGGGGGCAAGCCGTATTATTACAGGGTCGTTCCCCAATTTGTCGGCAGTCTGTCACTATCTGCAGCAAGAAAATAAGAATGTACTGCTAGCCTGTGCCGCCTGGAAGGGTAAAGTAAATATCGAAGACATGCTATTTGCCGGTGCGGTAATTTCTCGTATTCGCGAACATTTTCTTGTTAACTGCGACTCCTCCCAGATGGCGGAGTTAATGTATCACCAGGCAAAAAAAGACCTTTACGGCTTCATGAAATTACATAACGCCTCTCACTATCACAGACTCGCTAATTATGGGCTTGAGAAAGATATTCGGTATTGCCTTACAGCCGATGTTGCCAATGTACTTCCGTACTACGTAAATGGAAGGCTGATTATTTTAACGTAGTTTTAAGCCAATCAGCTTATATACCTCCCGATTTCGTAAACAACTTCGCCTATTGGAGCCTACCTTTGCACACTGATTTAGAAATTTGCATCGATCCAACTTACATATCGCTTTAATCGGTAACCCTAACTGTGGAAAAAGCTCTCTTTTTAACGCTCTCACCGGCTTAAATCAGAAAGTCAGTAATTTCCCCGGTGTCACCGTTGATAAAAAGAGTGGTACTTCAATCATTTCCTCCGCCTTAATTGCGGAAATTGTAGATCTGCCCGGCACTTATAGCCTTTACCCAAGAAGAGCTGATGAATGGGTTACTTACCAGGTATTGCTTAATCAGGATAGTGAAGTAAAGGCAGATATGGTAGTATTACTCACAGACGCAAGTAACCTAAAGCGGAATCTGCTATTCGTATCCCAAATTATCGATCTTAAAGTGCCGGTTGTAATTGCTCTTACCATGCTCGATCTGGCAAAGAAAAAAGGCATAGAGATAGACTTGGACGGGCTTGAAAGGGAATTGGGAGTACCGGTAGTTGCTGTGAACCCTCGTAGAAATAAAGGTATTCCCCAACTTAAAAAAGCAATAGAACAAACTGCAAAAAGCCTGTATAAAGCGCCCGCTTTTGATTTTATCGCCAATAAAGATTTGGCGCCGGAAGCCGTCGAGAGTATTAAAAAACATTTTCCGACTATCAGCGATTATGCTGCCATTCATTATCTGATCAATCATGAGTCTTTTGCATTGCAGGAAGTAGTGCAAAATACCATTGAACGAATAGAGGAGGAGAATAAATTCAATCCCACAAAGGCACAGGCGGAGGAGATTACCCAGCGATATTCTCGCATTAAACAGATAATGGCGCAAACCGTGTCTGAACCAGATCCACTGCATAAAACCCTGCTAACGGAAAGGCTCGACAACATTTTGCTCCATAGAAGGTGGGGATATTTAATACTTATTTCTGTGCTGTTTTTGCTATTCCAGAGTGTGTTTTGGGTAGCGGAGTACCCCATGACTGCCATAGAGTGGGCCTTTGCCAAATTGGGAAGCTGGCTTAATAGTACACTTCCAGAAGCATGGTGGAGCGACCTGCTTGTTAATGGCCTTCTTGCTGGTTTTGGAGGTATCATTGTATTTGTTCCTCAAATTATGATTCTTTTCGGCTTAATTACTCTTCTGGAAGATACAGGATACATGGCCCGTATTAGTTTTCTTACCGACAAACTAATGCGCAAAGTTGGTTTGAATGGTAAAAGTGTAATGCCGATGATTAGCGGTTTTGCATGTGCCGTACCGGCTATAATGAGTGCCAGGAGTATAGAGAACAGAAAGGAACGCCTCCTTACTATCATGATCACACCTCTAATGAGCTGTTCTGCCAGGCTGCCTATTTATACCATAATAATAGCACTTGTAATACCCAGGCAAAACATCATTGGCTTCATTAGCTTGCAGGGGCTGGTAATGATGGCTATGTATCTGTTAGGAACCATCATGGCCCTGGTAGTTGCCTTCGTAATGAAGTGGTTCATTAGCATCAAAGAGAAAAGTTTTTTTATACTGGAACTACCTACCTATAGAGCTCCCCG
>JACMJX010000330.1 GCA_014380425.1 Chitinophagaceae bacterium
CTTTTACTGACCCTGGAGGCAGTACGTACTTCAATCAATTGTCTTTTTTCGATGTATCCGGCATAGAGATTATTAAAGTGCCGGGGAGCAGCCTTTACGGGGCAGGTACTGGTGGAGTAATGCTTCTTAAAACAATGGATGATTCCATTGCAACCGGCTTCTCGGTGAATTATAGCAAGGGAAGTTTTAATACTGATAACCTGAATATGGGCGCCACTGCAACTGGCAACAACTTCAGCAACAAGATTTCCTGGTCGCACCAGGCCAGTAATGGCTACCGGCAGCAGTCTGCCATGCGAAGAGACCTTGCATCCTGGCAAACGATCATAAAGGCGGGTGAAAGGCAATCGCTTACGGCGTATGTAATGTATGGTGATCTTTTTTACCAGACGCCGGGGGGCCTTAATCGCCAGCAGTACGTGACAGACCCGCGTGCAGCGAGGCCTGCAACAGCCACGCTACCAGGAGCTGTTGAAAACAATGCAGCTGTCTACCAAAAAACATTCTGGGCAGGCATTCAGCAGCAATACAGGCTTGATAAAAGATGGGAGAATAGTACATCTTTGTATGGCGCCTATTCGCAGGTTAGCAACTCTGCGATCCTTAACTACGAAAGAAGAAAGGAGCCGCATTTTGGTGGTCGTACAACATTTGGCTATTCTGCCCGTATATTGCAAACAGATATAAAGCTCACCACGGGCGCGGAATTTCAACAAGGCTATTTCTCGGTAGACGTATATAAGAATAACGGTGGCTTTGCTGATTCCATCAGAACAGACGATGCTATCGATAACCGGCAGTTCTCTTTTTTTACACAGGCAAGTCTTGTTTTTCCCCGTGGCTGGATCGCCACTGCTGGTGTTAGCATCAACAAGGTGAGTGTACAATTCAGCAGAAACTCTATTGTTCCAGCCTTCATATACAACACGGATTACAATAACGAATGGGCTCCCCGGTTTTCCCTTCTTAAGAAGATCACACCCCTAGTATCTTTATATGCTGTAGTCGCCAAAGGGTTTTCACCGCCCACAGTGTCTGAACTACTGCCTTCTACCAGTGTGATAAATACGGACCTTCAGGCCGAGCAGGGCACCAACTATGAGGCAGGTGCGCGCGGCGGCTTTATCAGGAACAGGCTGAACGTTGATATCAATGTATTTTATTTCAGGTTGAAGAATGCTATAACCCAGCGTAGAGATGCCAGTGGCGCTGATTATTTCATTAATGCCGGCAGTATTCCTCAAAAGGGTTTGGAGGCATCTGTATCTTTTCAACTAGGTGTGGGCAGAGATCATTTTATTAGCGAGGCTTTGCTCTGGGCCAGCTATACATACAATCATTTCCGCTACAATGAGTTTAAGCAAGGCAATAATGATTTTTCAGGCAATCCGGTACCTGGCATTGTTCCTCATACGCTTGCCGGTGGTATCGATATTGCTTGCAGGCCAGGGGTGTATTTAAGCCTCAGTTATTTTTATAGCGACGCTGTTCCGCTTAATGATGCTAATTTAGAATATGGATCTTCTTACGGGATCCCCGCTTTCCGGGCGGGGTATAGAAAGCAGTGGGGCCGGCATTTAATAACGGATGTTTTTATTGCAGGAGATAATCTTTTCAATGAAAGGTATAGCCTGGGTAATGACATTAATGCTGCCGGAAACCGGTACTATAATACAGCACCCGAGGTCAATTATCAGGCAGGTGTTCGTTTCCAGTTATTGTAGCTACTTCAATAGCAGGCTCATTAAAAAGCCACTGCCGGTTATTAAAGTACGGCAGTGGCTTAGTTATCTAACAAGTCTTATTTACCAAACTTAAGCTTATTACCAGGATAGATAGCACTTGCTCCCAGCATTTCTTCTATTCTTATCAACTGATTGTATTTAGCGATACGGTCTGTTCTGCTGGCGGAACCTGTCTTGATCTGTCCGCAATTTAAAGCAACAGCAAGGTCGGCTATCGTGGTATCTTCTGTTTCGCCACTGCGATGGCTCATGATCGTATTATAGCCACTATGCTGCGCCAGTGTAACTGCATTGATCGTTTCGGTTACTGTTCCTATCTGGTTCACTTTTACCAGGAGAGCGTTAGCTATATGCTGATCGATCCCTTGCTGCAGACGCTTAACATTGGTTACAAAGAGATCGTCCCCAACCAACTGCACTTTGGTTCCAACAGATTCAGTAAGCGCTTTCCATCCGTCCCAGTCATCCTCTGCCATACCGTCTTCTATGGAAACGATGGGGTATTGCCTTACCCAGTCAGTCCAGTATGCCACCAGCTGTTCGCTCGTCATTTCTTTACCATCGCTTTTATGAAATACGTACTTCTTTTTGTCTTCTTTCCAGAGTTCGCTATTGGCCGCGTCCATAGCGATGCCAATTTGAGTACCTGCTTTATAGCCTGCTGCTTCAATGGCAATAAGTACTGTTTCAATAGCTTCTTCATTGCTTTGGATGTTAGGAGCAAAGCCACCCTCGTCGCCTACATTGGTACTGAATCCCTTCTTCTTCAAAACTGTTTTCAGGGCATGAAATATTTCTACACCCCAGCGAAGTCCTTCACTGAAACTGGAAGCACCTATCGGCATCACCATGAATTCCTGGAAGTCGATCTTATTATCGGCATGCGCTCCCCCATTAAGGATGTTCATCATGGGAACGGGCATTGTTTTGGCGTTGGTGCCGCCTATATACCGGAATAGTGGCAGCCCCGATTCAAGTGCTCCTGCTTTTGCAACGGCCATGCTAACAGCAAGCATGGCATTGGCGCCTAATTTACCTTTGTTCTCGGTACCATCGAGGCTGATAAGCAGCTGGTCGATACCGGTTTGATCAGCTATTTCAAACCCGAGAAGTTTTTCCGCAATCAATGTGTTTACGTTGTCGACGGCTTTTAAAACACCTTTACCTACATATACTTTTTTATCATCGTCACGCAATTCAACTGCTTCATGTACACCGGTACTTGCTCCGCTGGGAACAGCAGCTCTGCCCAGGGCGCCTTCATCTGTTACTACGTCCACTTCTACCGTTGGATTTCCACGGCTATCCAAAATTTGTCTTGCATGAATCTCTGAAATAAAGCTCATAATATGATTGTTTATTTTATAGTGCTGAAGTATTTTTGGTATCAGTCAGATTTCTGAATATGGATTCGAGGCTGCGGCTCTCGCTTTGCAAAGAAACAATGTTTAGATTGTGGTGCAAAGAGAGCTCGAGCAGTTGTTTGCGTACTGATTCGGAATGGGTAGTTAATATTCTCCATCCATTATCGCCTGCACGTTCCAGACCATTTATTTCACGAAGGTTGTTTAGCAGCTCCACACTTATATTTTCTTTGAAATTTACCAGTACTACCTGCGTGTCATCGTCTTTCTGCTGGAGGTTTCCGAGCCGGTCATCTGCAACTATCTTTCCTTTATTGATTATAACAACCCGGTCGCATACAGCTTCCACCTCCTGTAGGATATGAGAGGAGAACAGTACTGTTTTATCCTGACCTAGCTTCCGGATCAATTCTCTGATCTCTATAATCTGGTTAGGGTCAAGCCCTGTAGTAGGTTCATCCAGCACCAGCACTTCGGGGTCATGAATAAGCGAGGCGGCGATGCCGACCCTTTGCTTGTATCCCTTTGAAAGCTGGCCTGTCTTCTTGTTGCTTTCCGGAGAGAGGCCAGTAATCCGGATTACTTCTTCGATGCGGTTCTTTCTGCTTATGTTGGAGATATTATGAATCCCGGCAATAAAGGAGAGGTATTCTTTTACGTACATGTCATAATAAAGCGGATTCGATTCTGGAAGGTACCCGGTTTTTCGCTTAGCTCCTATGGGGTCTTTTTTAACGTCGATGCCGGCAACGGTAGCGGTTCCTTCATCCTGGCGGAGATAACCCGTTACTATCTTCATAGTGGTTGATTTTCCGGCACCATTAGGTCCTAAAAATCCTACGATTTCTCCTTTCTGCACATTAAAAGAAATGTTATCGACAGCCCTTTGCTCACCATACTTTTTAATTAAACCCGTTACTTCGATGGACATACCATGAATTATGAGGCATAAAAATAGGTAAAAGCCGGTTAAGAGGCAATAAAAAGCTTTACGTAAGGTACTTGTAGTTTACATGTGTTTGTACTACCCCTGTTGCGTCTGGTTTTGTAACAGGCGGGATAATAAAATAAAAAGCTTGCAATCAAACGTCTGCAGCCTGCCCTGGTTCTTTCGCTGCCAATGGCGGCTGTACCTCATGGATCTGCTTTAGTAAACCGTCTTTAAGACTGTAAACCCAGCCGTGCAATCTAGGACGGTTTTCTTCTCCCCATACTTTCCGCAAAGTATCCGTAAGCGAGAGATTATATACCTGCTTTTTAACGGAAAGTTCCACGAGACGATTGCATTGCTCTTCAACATCACTGATGTTTTGCAGTTCTTCCTGGTTTTCAGCAATTATATTCTTTATGTTCTTCAGCCATGGATCTAAAATGCCATAACTTTTATCGGTCAGGGCTGCTTTAACTCCTCCACATCCATAATGTCCGCACACGATAACATGCTGCACTTTTAAATGAACCACTGCATATTCGAGTACGCTCAACAGGTTGATATCATCTTTAACTACAAGATTTGCGATGTTACGGTGTACAAAGATCTCTCCCGGAAAAGTACCGGTGATTTCATTAGCCGGAACCCGGCTGTCGCTACATCCGATCCATAAAAATGCGGGGGTCTGATCCTTGGCAAGTCGTTCAAAGAAATGCGGATCATCTTGTTTCATTTCAGCTGCCCATGCTTTATTTTGTAACAGGAGCTTTGAATACGATTCCATACTAAGAAGATTTTGAGATGAGAGAAAATTTGGATCAGTGTCCTGGAGCTGTTTTTACCTGTTTGGACTGTTCTTTTATAAGATTCATATCCCCTGTATCTACAGCATCTAAAATATCCGGACAAAAACCCTGGTTTTTATTACTACTGCGTTTCATTTCTACCCTTATATTTTTCAAATGCGCATGCAGCATAAAGTCTTCAATTACTTCTACTACATCTTTATCTATAAAGTCGGCACGAGATATATCTATCAGCACGTAGCCATTCTCGGGTACACTTTCTAACTTTTGTTTAACGATAGGCTTGTTAAGAAACGATACATCTTTTCTCATTCTGAAAAGGAATTTATTATCATCGTTCACTACAAAAACTGCTGTTTTGAAATTCGTCCTCAAGATAAAAAATATTGCAAGGCCAATGCCAACAAGTACGCCTTTTAAAAGATCTGTTGCTAAAATAGCTACTATAGTTAAAACGAATGGAACGAATTGATCCCATCCTTTCTTGTAGAATGCGTTAAAAAGCGAGGGTTTTGCCAGTTTATATCCCGTGAATATCAGGATAGCAGCCAGCGCGGCCTTTGGAATAAGATTAAGCAAACCCGGAATAAACGCCACACTAGCCAGCAGTAAAGTACCATGCAGGATAGTGGAAGTTTTGGTTTTTGCGCCGGAATTTACATTTGCCGAAGAGCGCACGATCACGCTGGTTACCGGCAATCCACCGATCAAGCCGGACACCATATTACCGAAACCCTGTGCTTTCAGTTCCCTGTTAGTGGGAGTAACGCGCTGATAGGGATCCAGATCATCGACGGCTTCAATGCTTAACAAGCTTTCCAGGCTGGCAACGATAGCAAGTGTAAGGCCGGTAAACCATACATTCGTACTGGTTATGGCGCTCCAGTTGGGTGACGTAAAAAAAGTTAAGAATTCTTCTACACCGGAAGCTTTTGGAATAATTACCAGGTGTTCGCCCCCCAGCGGTGTTCCTGAAGTTTGAAAAAAACTGTTGATGCCCACTCCTATCAGTACTACGAGCAGGGGCGCCGGGATGAGTTTCGCGAAGCTCTTGCTTTTTGCCGTAAACTTCTCCCATAGAAAATAAAAAGCAAGACAAGCGCCGCCGATAATGATGGCGCTCCTGTTTATGTTGCCGAAGGCGTTGAAAAAGTTGGCAAAAATGTTTCCTTTTTCAGGTTGTACGCCTTCGTCTGTTTCAAAAGAAGAATCGTCTCCCAGCAGATGGGGGAACTGGTTCAGGATCAGGATCAGTCCAATTGCAGCCAGCATCCCTTTAATAACGCCATTGGGAACATAATCGCCGATAATACCGGCTTTCGCAAAACCAAGCCCTACCTGTATAAGGCCGCAGATCACTACAGACACCAGGAAGGATTCATAAGAGCCTAGGTTTGTGATGGCAAGCGCTACAATGGCGGTAAGACCGGCAGCGGGCCCGCTTACACTTAACGGCGATTTACTGAGTGAGCCTACCAGGATACCGCCTACCATCCCTGCAATAATACCACTAAAAAGCGGTGCGTTTGAAGCAAGCGCAACCCCCAGGCAAAGCGGTAGCGCTACCAGGAAAACGACGACCGAAGCCGGAAAATCGGCTGAAAGACTTTTAAAAAACCTAGGTTTTTGTTCCATTGGAGTTGCTTATGATGAACGCCGGATATTCAGCTTCCCGTTCGTGAATATTATTAAAGATCAGTACACTCAACGAAAGAATGCTTTCGGTAAATGCGGTAATGAATTTAGGTAAAAGATTGGGACGGGGCAGTAAGTGCGGATAGCGGTTTTCCAGGCATTATAACTAATGTTTCTTTGATAACTCTCATTGTTCTTGGCATAAAGATAACTTTCCGGAATGATTCCATCATTAAATTTAACAGAGATAAGTCGAATAATATAATTTTATCGTCAAATTCACAGATATGTCTTACCCCTATCAGATCGGGAGCCTCTCAGAATACCATGAAGCATACAGGAAAAGTATTGAAGACCCGGAAGCCTTTTGGGCGGGTGTGGCTTCTAATTTTCATTGGAGAAAAAAATGGGATAGGGTATTGAGCTGGAATTTTAAAGAGCCGAATGTGGAGTGGTTTGCCGGGGGGAAGCTGAATATTACGGAAAATTGCCTCGACCGCCATCTTGAAAAGCTGGGCGATAAACCCGCGATCATCTGGGAGCCCAATAACCCGGAAGAGCGCACAAGGGTGGTAACATACGAGCGATTGCATAAACGCGTATGCCAGTTTGCGCAGGTGTTAAGAAACAATGGCGTAAAGAAAGGCGACCGCGTCTGTATTTATATGGGTATGGTGCCGGAGCTTGCCTACGCCGTGTTGGGATGCGCGCGAATAGGGGCCGTCCACAGCGTTATCTTTGGCGGTTTTTCTGCACAGAGCATTGCAGACCGCCTTGAAGATGCCAAAGCCGAATTTATAGTAACCTGTGATGGTGCCTACCGGGGCGGAAAGGATATCCCCTTGAAAAGTATTATCGATGACGCGCTGATAGGAAATAAACTGGTTAAAAAAGTGATCGTTTATACACGAACACGGATTCCTGTAAGTATGATCAAAGGTCGGGACGTATGGTGGGAAGATGAAATGCTTAAAGTTACCGATACGCTGCCCGTGGAAGGTTTTGGGGAAGCAGAAGTAATGGATGCCGAGGATCCGCTGTTTATTCTCTATACCTCAGGCAGCACCGGCAAACCTAAAGGCGTTGTGCACTCCAGCGGGGGGTATATGATCTGGACTAACTATACTTTCGTGAATGCTTTCCAGTATAAGCCGGGCCAGGTGCATTTCTGCACTGCAGATATAGGATGGATCACCGGGCACAGTTATATACTCTACGGACCGCTCAGCGCTGGTGCCACTTCCATAATGTTCGAGGGCATCCCTACCTGGCCAGACGCTGGTAGATTTTGGGATGTAATAGACAAGTACAAAGTGAATATATTCTATACTGCTCCTACTGCTATCAGAAGCTTGATGAGTTTCGGGCTCGACCCTCTAAAGGGGAAAGATCTTTCTTCACTTCAGGTGCTGGGTACTGTAGGCGAGCCTATCAACGAGGAAGCCTGGCACTGGTACGATGAACATATCGGTAAAAAGAACTGCCCGGTTGTAGACACCTGGTGGCAAACGGAAACAGGGGGCCTTATGATCACCAACCTGGCAGGCATTACTCCTGCCAAACCCTCCTGGGCTACGCTGCCTATGCCGGGCGTGCAGCCCGTGCTGGTAGATGATAAGGGAGAGGAAGTTACGGAGAAAGACGCGGACGGCTTCTACAAGGGTAATCTTTGCATTAAAGCGCCGTGGCCGGGAATAATAAGAACAACTTATGGCGATCACGAACGCTGCCGAACCAACTATTTTGCTACTTATGATAATCTCTATTTTACAGGTGATGGCGCGCTGAAGGATGACAACGGTTTTTTTCGCATTACAGGCAGGGTGGATGATGTGCTGAATGTAAGCGGCCACCGGATAGGAACAGCGGAAGTAGAAAATGCCATTAATATGCATGCCAGCGTGATAGAGAGCGCAGTAGTAGGCTTTCCTCATGATATTAAAGGACAGGGAATTTATGCCTATGTGATAGTGAGCGGGCTAAGGGGCGATGAAGCAGGTACAAGACAGGATATCATACAAACCGTATCCCGCATTATCGGACCGATCGCCAAGCCGGATAAAATACAGTTTGTAACGGGCTTGCCCAAAACCCGAAGCGGTAAAATTATGCGAAGGATTCTGAGGAAAATTGCAGAGGGGGAAACGGCTAATCTGGGCGATACTTCTACCTTGCTAGACCCAGCAGTTGTTGATGAATTAAAGAATGGTAAGTTGTAGAAGATAGTATAGTAAGCCGCAAGGTTTGCAGATGATCGATAATGTGAGGATGGCTTTGCTTCAGGTCTCTCAGCAGTCGGTATTGTTTATAATCCCGCAGCCATTGCTTGTATGCCCGGCACAGTATCCCCGACAATAAAGCAAACGGTACAACAGCGGCGGCGTACTTTACGCTGGTTAAAGAAAACCCGGCAAATAACATCAGCAGCCATATTATATAAAGGAGCGCTGAAGAAGTCACGAATATCCAGCTATAAAAATCAATCCTGTATACCTTTTTATCGGCGATCATTTTGCCGGCAAGCACCGGAATGGCGTTCAATAGCCATCCTGCTATAAACAACGGGGCGGCAACTATCAGCAACAGTTTTTTTAACGTAGAAAAAGAAAAGGCTGGGCAAAGCGTCCGGTCACTCAGGCAGTGCAGTTTCAATCGGGAAAAGTAATCGCCTGTGATCTTTTTCAATAATCCCAGGTCTTCCGAAGTCATTTGATTGATCTGGTTGCAGATTGTTTTTTCAAGGAAGAACTTTCTTTTTGTTGCTTGTTGCCAGGCTGCTTTTGTAAAAAAGTAGTAATTATTGCGGTAAACGGTAAGGCAGTCTTCTGCCAACCCTATTGCTGCTGTATCGGCGATATGCAGCACATTCTTTTCCAATGCCTGAAACCCGACTTTGGTCATGTTAAGCAGGGTTGCCTGCTGATTTGCTTCATACTTTTCCCTGTAGTCATTTAAAAAGAACGGTTCGCCGAAATGTATCATTACATCTTTGTTGGCATCCGCCGGATGTTCATAATTAATTCCCACGGGAATAAAGGGGATATTATATTTAAAGTCGTTCATAAAAGCAGTCTGAAATGCAAGGCGGAACACTCCCTTGCGGAGGGGAAACAGCTTATGCCCGGTGCTGCTATTACCTTCCGGGAAAAAGAGCAGAATGCCGCCTTTCGATAGTATTCCGGCTGCTTTTTCAAAGCTCTTGCTATTGGCCTCTATTGAGTCCCGATCATTGTCATGACTCTGGACGGGGATCATATGGAGAAGTGAGAGGATAAAATTTACAGGTTTGCTAACAAATACGTCTGCTCTCGTAAGAAAATAAAGGGGTCTTTTAATAAGCAGGCCCAGGAGTGCGGCATCCATCAGTGAGGAGGGATGGTTTGCGATGATAATAGCCGGGCCATCGGCGGGGATAACCTCAAGGCCGGTAATAAACACTCTCCTATAGAAAAACCGGAGGGCTGCCTTCATTAAGGTTTTGGCAAATCGATAGAGCATCTGCGAATTTAGGCGGGAAGGCGGAATAATACTTCAGTAAGCGAAGTTTATTTCCTGATAGTAACTTTAGTGCCTATCGGGATTATCTCATAAAGTTCTTCTATTTCTTCATTCTTGACGGAAACACATCCATTTGTCCAGTTTTGATAATAATCGACAGCCATATCATCTCTTTGCCAGGTACCATGAATAGCGATACCACTGCCGATCGTCGCCTTAGCCGGAATTAGGCCCTTGGCCTTTCTCTCCCGAAATTTCTGCCAGTCGGCCGCAGTAGGATAATCGAGAAGCATAATTTTATCCCACTTCGCATGGGGTCTTTTAGATACGATTTTATAGTTGCCCTCCGGTGTTTTGCGGTCTCCTTCCATCATCTTGTCACCCAGGCTTTTATTACCAAATACCGCAGGATAGGTGGCGTACCAGCCTTCGTCGTCATATACCTGAACTTCGTAATCCGACTTGTCCACTATTATATAAGGAGTACCGACCAGCTTGGTGGAGAAGCTTCTTCTGGATAGTTGATTCCCTTCATTTTTAAAGGAGAAAAGACACATAGACAAAACTACCAGATAAATTAAAGCCCGATTTCGCATGAATTACCGTTTTAACCTGGGGAGGGTAACGTAAAATATTCGAAGGATATTATTTGTGTTAATAAGTTGTTTTCTGGCAACTTATATTTGCAGCTACCATCAAATGCCATAACAATGAATGCGTATTTCAAGCAGCGCGTAGCTGCAGAACTCGGGGAGATACAATCTGCGGGGTTGTTCAAATCCGAACGGGTGATTACCAGTGAGCAGGGTGCCGAAATAGAAGTAAATGGCCAAAAAGTACTCAATTTCTGTGCAAATAATTACCTCGGCCTGTCGTCTCATCCACAAGTAATAGAGGCAGCGCATAGGGCGATCGATACACACGGTTATGGCATGAGCAGCGTGCGATTCATCTGCGGCACGCAGGATATTCACAAAGAGCTGGAGAAAAAGATTGCTGATTTTTTGGGTACGGAAGATACCATCCTCTATGCGGCTGCCTTCGATGCCAATGGAGGAGTATTCGAACCACTGTTTAATGAGCAGGACGCCATTATTTCAGACGCGCTCAACCATGCCTCTATTATCGATGGGGTGCGTTTATGCAAAGCGCAGCGCTTCCGTTATGAGCACAATAATATGGATGACCTTGAACGGAAACTGCAGGAAAGTCGCGCCTGCCGCAGCAGAATTATCGTTACGGACGGATCCTTCAGCATGGATGGAACAATAGCCCAGCTAGATAAGATCTGCGACCTGGCGGAAAGATACGGTGCCATAGTGATGACGGATGAGAGTCATTCCTCTGGTTTTTTAGGTAAAACCGGAAGAGGTACGCATGAATACAGAAATGTAATGGGCAAAGTAGATATCATCACCGGAACACTCGGGAAGGCCCTGGGGGGTGCGAGTGGCGGCTTTACAAGCGGCAGTCGTGAAGTAATTGAGATGCTTCGCCAGCGCTCCAGGCCTTACCTGTTCTCAAATACACTTGCTCCTTCTATCGTCGGCGCCTCCATAGCAGTGCTAAACATGCTAACCGCTACCACGGAGCTTCGCGATAAGCTGGAGAACAATACCAGGTATTTCCGATCTGAAATGACAGCGGCGGGGTTTGATATAAAACCAGGTGATCACCCTATAGTGCCTATTATGCTTTATGACGCTGTTATCGCCCAGCATTTTGCTGCAAAACTTCTTGAGGAAGGCATTTACGTAATCGGATTCTTCTTTCCGGTAGTACCAAAGGGGCAAGCCAGAATAAGGGTTCAGCTTAGCGCAGGGCACGAAAAGCAGCATCTCGACAAGGCGATAGCTGCCTTTACAAAAGTAGGCAGGGAACTGGAAGTTCTTAAGTAAGAGCTTCGGGATCAACGCGCGGCTATCATGCTAATCTCAACATTCACATTCTTAGGTAGCCCTTTCACAGCCACTGTTTCTCTCGCAGGAAAATTACCAGTAAAATAACGGCCGTACACTTCGTTCACTTCGGAAAAGAGCGACATGTCGGATAGGAATATGGTGGTTTTTACTACGTGACTAAAATCCATACCTGCTTCAGACAGTAGAGCCTTTATGTTCTGCATGGACTGGTGTGTTTCAGCAGAAATATCTTTAGCTTCTATAGCTCCGGTGGCAGGATTGATTGCTATCTGGCCAGAAATAAATAAAAAATTGCCGGCCAGTACCGCCTGGCTATAAGGCCCTATCGGTTCAGGAGCGTAGGTAGTGCTGATAATCTGTTTTTCCATTCTCCAAACCTACATTAATTAGAATTATTTATCAAAAAGAGCAGGGAAACGATTATGTAAATAGTTTTCTTTGCAGATAAACACATGAAATGCGGATTGCCATACTTGCCAACGAAAGTTTGCGACAGGAGCTGTTACAGAAAAAAGCCTTGTATTCAGCGGATATTTTCTGGCCAGGTAATTTGCACGAGATGATTGCTAGTAAGCCGGATGCATCTATCGACCTGCTGTTTGAACCTTCTGCTGAACGTATTGAAATGCTCCGGCAAATGCTACCAGCTCCGGTTATTATCCACTCGGTATCATTCACTACTGCAGCTACTCACCCCTCTTTTATAAGAGTCAATGGCTGGCCTGGCTTTATTGGCGGCAATAAGATAGAAATTGCTGCGGGAAATGAACAGCAGGAAGCGGTGCAGCAAACAATGAATGCACTAGGATGGGGGTATCGAATTGTCCCGGATCAGGTGGGGATGATCGCCCCGCGAATTGTTGCCATGATTATCAATGAAGCCTATCTTGCGCTGGGGGAGCAGGTAAGTACAAAAGAGGAAATAGATACCGCCATGAAACTGGGAACGAATTATCCCTTTGGTCCGTTTGAATGGTCAGAAAAAATAGGATTGCGGAACGTAAAGGAATTGCTCGATTCGCTGAGCAATACCGATGAAAGGTACATCCCCGCCCCGGCGCTGGTTCAGGAAGTCTCTTCTTTTTAATTCACTTTCTTCCTCTTTTACTAGCAAAAAAGTCTTTTATAAGAGCTGCGCAGGGTTCTTCCAGAATTCCCGATGTAACCACCGTTTTGGGATGAAATGGATTATTAATGGCAACAGTTTTCCTGAAACCATTCTTTTCGTCTTTTGCACCGTAAACTACACGGCCTATCTTACTCCAGTACAGTGCTCCTGCACACATTATACAGGGTTCCAGTGTTATGTAAATAGTAGCATCAGGAAGGTATTTTCCACCTAAAAGATTAAATGCGGAAGTAAGTGCTATCATTTCAGCGTGAGCAGTAGGGTCGTTTAGTTTTTCAACCTGGTTATATCCCCTCGATACGATCTTATTATCCATCACGATCACGGAGCCTACCGGAACTTCATCTTCACTAAAGGCCCTGCCAGCTTCCTGAAGGGCACGCTGCATAAAAAATTCATCGTTCATGCAAGTTACTTTGCACGCAAGGTAGTAAGATTATTATGCCTGGAATGCCAGGGCGCTGGATGTTATTTTTTCTCTGAGCCGGCAAAAAGTGGTTTCTTTCTTTTCTATGAAGTCGAATGACCCATACGCGGAAAAATTCTCCGGACTGTTCAATCCTTCCTGGTTAGAGAAAAGTAAAGCGTAAATGGAAGGATTAAATGAGCGAATGGATTTAAGCGTATCCAGACCATTCATGGAGCCGGCCAGGTTGAAATCGAGAACTACGATCGCAGGGTTAAGTTCCAGAGCTTCTACGCACGATTCCCCTCTTGTGAAGAAATGAACATCTGCACTTATTGGCTCCAGTTCTTTGGCAATAAGCTGCTGGTAGATAAGGTTATCCTCCACAATAAAAATTCTAAGTTCTCGGCTTTGTTTCATGTCTATATAGCTATCTATCTATAGTAGACTCAAATATGTGCCCAATCATTTACAACAATGCAGAAGATTAATTATCAATGCTTTAAATATTGTTTGAAATCAGTTCTATTCCCATGCTGGGAATTATAGTCTATGATAACAAAAGGAAATCAGGTGCAACAGCTTCTGACGGGTACTAATACGCTTTCATCTGTTCGATAGCCGCATACACCGTCGTAATGATTTTATTTACCAGAGCGGGAAGAATATCAAGGGATTCTCTGGCCTTGGCTTTAGATTCAACAGTACGGATATCCTGCTTGATCAACACAATTCCCATAGAGTCGAGGGTCGATTTTAATTTATGTGCCATCTTACTAACATTGTCCCAGTCTTCTTTTTCCAGGGCGGCATACAACTTAACCAGGTCTTCAGGAACTGTTTCAATAAAAAGATCAATCATTTTCCGTATAAAAGCATCGTCCGAAGAAATTGCCATGATGGAAGAAATGTCGTACAATTTCTCTCCCGTTGGCTCGGGATCGTTTTCAAGATCTTGCATTATATCTTTCGGTTTTATTACCTGTATATTCAAGTTATTGCATATTACCCTGAAAAGTTGAGATTCATCAAAAGGCTTCGACAAATAATCGTTCATACCTGCAGAAATGTATTTTTCACTGTCTCCCTTTAGCGCATTCGCCGTAAGTGCGATAACCGGCACTTCCCTGGAGGCTTTATCCGCCAGTTGCCTTATACACCTTGTAGCTTCTATACCGTCCATATCGGGCATCTGAATGTCCATTAATACAAGGTCAAATTTATCCTCCTGAATTCTATCCAGCGCTTCCTTGCCATTATTGGCAATTACTACCTCCACTCCCCAGTCTTCTAGGATATGCCGGGCAATAAACTGATTCAGTTCCACATCTTCTGCCAGTAAAATTTTTCTACCCCGAAGGCTTATCGAATTGAGTTCCGTGTTTTTATCCTGTTCATTTTCGTTAATTTCCTGTTCGCTGATAGTGTAAGGAATTTCGAAAGTAAAAGTAGAACCTTGCATTTCTTTACTTGTTACCTGCAATGTTCCATTCTGCATTTCAATCAGGTTTTTACAAATGGTGAGGCCAAGCCCTGTACCACCAAACTTCCTGGTAATGGCGGGGTCGGCCTGAACGAACGGTTCAAATATGTCTTTTATTTTTGTTTCATGTATTCCAATGCCAGTGTCCCGGATAATGAATTGTATGATAGCCGTATTTTCAATATAGCTCTTGATCCTTGTTGTAATGACTATTTTACCTTTTTCAGTAAATTTAACCGCATTACTAAAAATATTATTGAGGATCTGATTCAGTCTATACGGGTCTCCCATCACCACCAGTTCTCCAGGTATCGAGTTTTGAAAGATTAAAGCCACTCCCTTCTCTTCGGCCTTGTAAATAAACGATTGTACGATGGTTGCTACCTTGTCTACAAGTTTAAACGGCAGATGTTCTATAACCAGTTTGCCAGCGATAATCTTTTCAAGATCGAGTATATCATTTACAATTACTACCAGGTTATTGGCGGAGTCCTGAAGAAGCTTTAAATAATTTCTTTGTTCATCGTTCAGTTTCGTTTTTCCGAGAAGATTGAGCATTCCCATAATACCATTCATGGGAGTTCTTATTTCATGGCTCATATTGGCTAGAAAAAGCTCTTTTGCGTGGGCCGTTTCTTCTGCCATCCTCTTGGCGATCTGAAGTTCCTGTTCTGCCTTTACACGTGCAGTAATATCTTGTGAAAAACCAATCACGTAGGCGTCTTTCCCCTCATCTTCTACACAGTAATTCTGGTATAGTAAATAATGCTCTTTTCCTGATTTATCTAACGCAACAAATACGCCTTCTATATGCTTGTTTTTGATAAGGTTGGGGAGGTAAACATTTATAAAATCATTTCTCCGGTGTACGGGAATAAAATCATAAACAAATTTACCTATCAGCTCTTCGGTGCCATAATCAAGAACCTTGCAGATAGCAGGATTTACTTCAATAAATTTACCGTTCAGATCATGTGTGCATATAAGGGCTTGGCTATAACTAAAAAGGTCCTTGTACCTCTTTTCGCGAAGCTGCAGTTTATCGAGTGCTGTTTTTCTTTCTGTATCATTGAAGCCGAACCCTATTACCAGTTTTACTGCACCATTGTGATCTAGTAATGGATGGTATTTACGTATAAAATGTTTAATCTCTCCTTCACTCGTAATCAGCTTTTCCTCCCACTCTATGTTTTTTCCGGTTTTGATAACCTCGGCAAACAAACGGTTTCTCTCAACTGCTATAGCGGTATCTCTTCCTTTTTCGAGAAAGTAATCCATATCGGTTTTTCCAATGATCCATTGTCTTGTTTCCACATCTATAATCGCTTTCGGGTTTGCAAATAGATAACGGTGCTCCGGTGAAAATAAAACGACATCAAAAGGGATGTTATTCAGGAGTTCTTTATAGGACAGGTTATAGTTGGCTAGTAGCTGTTCCTGCGCAGTCAATTCCGGCGGTTCTCTTCCGTATTCAGTGGCATCGAAAGTTGGAGGCTTCGGTCTTGCTTTCATAGTCCGGTTGGTTCTGTTATTTCACTTTTACTTCATTATTCTGAATCATTCGATAGATCGTCGACTTGCCTATATCCAGCTTACCGGCTACAAGAAGAACATCATAGTCGTACTTGTCAAGATAATGCTGGATAATCTGGTTGGTGTAGTCTTTCAAGCTGGTTTCCTGGCTTAAGAGATTGTTTATGGATCCAGATACATTAAGTGTGATATGATGTGGTTCTATAGTTTCCTCATCAGACATTACTGCTGCAAGCTCGATTACTGACCTTAATTCTCTCACATTACCAGGATAGGAATAATGCATTAACTTCTGTTGCGCATCTGGCGATAAAGTTCGCCGTTCCAGTTTATTCTCCTTACAAAAAGAATCCATAAAGCTCTTGGCAAGTATCAGGATATCGTTATCTCGATCCCTTAGTGGAGGCAGTAGTATAGGAAGCCCGAAAAGC
>JACMJX010000331.1 GCA_014380425.1 Chitinophagaceae bacterium
ACGCATCACATTTCTCGACTTCACTTCATCTCTTATCAAGGCTGTAATATTCGGGTTCACTATCGGCATAGTGGGCTGCTATAATGGATACAATGCTTCTCAAGGAACGCAGGGAGTGGGCAAAGCGGCTAATAGCTCAGTGGTTGCCGCAATGTTTATCGTATTTATAGAGGAAATTACCATTGTACAAATTACCGGATGGTTAAGATAGATGAATGATATGAAAAAAAAGGCAACTAATATCGACAAGAATGATGTACTGATTTCCGTTAAAGGACTGGAAAAATCCTTTGGTGAAAACCATGTACTCAGAGGGGTAGATCTCGATATTTATCAGGGAGAGAACCTGGCAGTGCTTGGCAGGTCAGGAACGGGTAAATCTGTATTGATTAAAATAATTGCCGGACTATTAACACCAGACAGCGGAATAGTGAGCGTTCTGGGAAAGCAGGTAAACCTGCTTGACAACAAAGAATTGCAGGCGCTGCGATTGAAGCTAGGCTTTTCTTTTCAGAACAGTGCCTTATACGATAGCATGACGGTAAAGGAAAACCTCGAGTTTCCTCTATTGCGCAATTCGAAAAAGATGACACAGGCGCAGTTGACCCATGCAGTAGAAACGGTGCTGGACGCGGTAGGTTTATTGCGAACTATTCATCAGCTACCTTCCGAGTTATCTGGAGGGCAACGTAAAAGAATAGGTATTGCAAGAACATTGATCATGCGGCCTACCATCATGTTATACGATGAACCCACTGCAGGTCTGGATCCTATCACCTGCATCGAGATCAATAGCCTTATCAATGAAGTGCAGGAACGATATAATACTACGTCTGTGATTATCACGCATGATCTTACCTGTGCCAAATCAACGGGCGATCGGGTTGCCATTCTCCTTGATGGCAGGTTTCTGCGTACTGGTTCTTTTGAAGAAGTATTTGATACAGAGGATGAAAGGATACAAAGTTTTTATGACTATAACTTTATTGCATAATGAGTACAGAAAAAAATAAAAGAGCCCGGAAAGTCGGGATATTCATCACAGCCGGTATCGCCATCTTGATTGTCGGCGTATTTACACTTGGCGGCCAGCAGAAAGCTTTCGTAAAGTCGGAAACCATTTCGGCAGTGTTCGAAGATGTATCGGGTTTGCAGAAGGGAAATAATGTCTGGTTCTCGGGAGTAAAGATCGGAACGGTGAGGAGAATAGCTTTTGAAGGAACGTCCAGTGTAAAAGTTACCATGCAGATTGAAGAAAAGGCCATCCCGTTTATAAGAAAAGACTCGAAGGCCAAGATAGGATCCGAGGGCCTGATAGGCAATAAGATCATTGTAATCTACGGAGGTACACCGGGCGCCGGGCAGGTGGAGAAAGACGATAATATCGCCGTGGAAAAATACCTTAGTACAGACGATATCATGGCCACCTTGCAGGTGAATAATCAGAACCTTGCCGCGATAACGACAGATTTCAAGGAGATCAGCAAACGACTGGTAGCAGGAGAGGGAACTGTAGGCTCACTGCTTAAGGACGAATCTCTTTATAAAAACCTGCAGTCCACAATGGCCAACCTTAAGGTAGCAGCAGGCAACAGTGAAAAACTGACTGAGGGAATCGCCGATTACACAGCGAGGCTGCGGTCTCCCGGTTCCCTTGCTTCCGGGCTTGTAGACGACACGGTAATCATGAGCAATTTACGCACTGCCGTGCGGCAACTTCATAATGTTGCCAGTTCAGCAAATGTGATTACCGAAAACCTGAAAGCCACCACCAACGATCTTAATAATAATAATAATGCGGTGGGTGTATTTTTAAGAGATGAGCAGGTAGCGACGGATCTGAAAAGTGCCATAAAGAATTTAAACAGCAGCAGTATAAAACTCGATGAAGACCTGGAAGCGCTTCAGCATAATTTTCTTTTACGCGGGTTCTTTAGAAGAAAAGCAAAACAGGAGCAGAAAGAACGGGAGAAAAAAGTGGAGTGATACGGCGGGCAAACAAAATAAAGGAGGCCTTTCGTTTAGCGCGAAAGGCCTCCTTTATTTTTTATTACTGGCGGAATGAACCTACTATTTAGTAGCTGCCAGGTTGATCTTCAAATTGATTTCTTTGCTAATAAGATCATCTGCTTTGCCGGTATATACAATGCCCCAATCTTCTCTGGCTATGTTGAAATCTGCAACTGCTTTAAAGCTATTTTCCGTTGCTTCGGAAATATTGGTGTCGAATGTGATATTCTTGCTTACACCCCGGATGGTAAGATTGCCTGAAACAACAACCTGCTGAGGAGTAGTTCCTGGTTTTACCTCTGTGATCTCGAACACTGCAGTGGGATGATTCGCCACATCGAAGAAATCAGGTGATTTCAAATGTCCTTCCAGTTTCCCTTTGTATTCTCCTTCAAGATCCTTATTGGTAAGTGTAGTGAGATCCACGGTGAAATTACCGCCGGTTAATTTGCCATCGCTAATGGCGATAGTACCCGATTTGATTTTAACATCACCATTATGCGTTGCTGAAACCTTTCTTGCTGTCCAGGCAAGACTCGATAGCGTAGTATCTACCATTAACTGCGCCCCGGATATAGCCGCTACTTTCGTTGAATCCGTAGTTTCGGCTTTCTTACCTTCCGGATTATCGACACAGGAAGCCAGAAAAAGAGCGGATCCACCTAATAGAACAAGTACTTTTTTCATTATGGAATTTTATTGGTTGAACGCCAATTTACAACTAAACAGCAGAAAAAGCTGAGATGGCAGCTATATTTTTTAAATTGATCATATCCTGCAAAGTACCGGCAACTACCCTGGCAGCGGAATAATCGAATGCAGGATTTCATTATCTTGTATTCATGAACGAACCGCAGCTAAGCAGAAAAATCGGGCTCTTACAGGCAACTGCTATTAACATGACCGATATGGTAGGCATCGGGCCTTTTATCGTTTTAAGCGTAGTTGCGGACATTATGAACGGCCCCTGGTTCCTCTACGCATGGATTGCCGGAGCGGTGCTTTCCATTGCTGACGGCCTTATCTGGAGCGAACTGGGTGCCAGATTTCCCCTTGCAGGCGGTAGTTACAACTTTTTGAAAGAAGGGTATGGAGAAAAATGGGGCCGTCTCATGAGTTTTTTGTTCGTTTGGCAAACGATGATACAGGCACCGCTGGTAATAGCTTCAGCGGCTATCGGCTTTTCTCAGTATTTCGGCTACCTGTACCCACTCGATATTATTCCGAGTAAGATGATTAGCGGGTCTGTCGTCATTCTGATAGTGATCCTCCTGTATCGAAGAATCGAAGCCATCGGTAAGATCAGCGTGTTCTTATGGCTGGGGGTACTGATCACCATGACGTGGATCATCGCCGGAGGTATCGGTCAGGGTAATTTTATGCAGCCCGTTCTTTCGATTAACGAGAACCTGGATCTGACACCCGCTTTTGCTGCCGCTCTTGGTCTGGCCAGTGTAAAGACAGTTTACAGCTATCTTGGATATTATAATGTATGCCACCTGGGAGGCGAGATAGTGCAACCTGAAAAGAATATCCCGCGCAGCATGCTTATCTCTATAGCCGGCATCGCATGCCTCTATCTTCTTATGAATATAAGCGTGGCTTCCGTGCTTCCGTTGCAGCAGATAAAAAGCAGCCCTTTTGTGGTCAGTGAATTTATAAACGTTGTTTCTGGGCCGGTAGCTGCGCGCGTGGCAACGCTGCTGATTCTCTGGGTAGCCTTCGCTTCTGTTTTCTCCGCAACTTTAGGATATAGCCGAGTGCCTTATGCAGCGGCGAAGGACGGCGCGTTCTTTAGCGTTTTCGCAAAGCTGCATCCGGTAAAAGGATTTCCCCATGTATCACTGCTTTTTCTGGGAAGTGTCGCTTTTGTTTTTAGTCTGCTCTTCAGGATCGGCGAAGTCATCAATGCCATACTGGCCATGAGGATCCTTATTCAGTTTATCGGCCAGGCTGTCGGACTCCTATTGCTTAGCCGGCGGAAAGGAAGAAAAT
The DNA here is from genome assembly GCA_014380425.1 of Chitinophagaceae bacterium. Taxonomy (GTDB): domain Bacteria; phylum Bacteroidota; class Bacteroidia; order Chitinophagales; family Chitinophagaceae; genus JADCRZ01. The sequence continues at coordinate 4,006 of JACMJX010000331.1, forward strand.
TCTTCAACTGGCAAATGCCCCTGTACCCGCTGCCCGTACTATTGGCTATTTGTATATGGGCGGGTATTTTCTATTCAACAGGCTCCTATATGATGTTATCGGGCATTTTAGTGATCGTTGCAGGGGTGGCAGCCTTTCTTATTAAAGCCGGTATACAACATGACTGGCCCTTTGCCCGGAAGTGAGACGGGGCGTGTATCGTCATTATATTGGCAAATGAAGCAGCTATATCATTTTTAAAAGATGATATAGTGAAATCTTAGCTATATTTAAATCAAAGTAAGCAATATGGATCAATCATTAATTACAACGAGCATTGCCCTGGAAGGTTACCGTGTCATCAAAAATCTGGGAGTAGTGCGTGGCATCACAGTTAGATCAAGAAGTATTCTAGGTAATTTTGCAGGAGGGCTTCAAACGATACTTGGAGGCAAAATTTCGATCTATGTCGATCTTTGCGAGAAAGCCAGACAGGAAGCTTTTTCACTTATGGCAGAACATGCACAAAACACCGGAGCCAATGCCATCATCAACATGCGTTATGATGCTAATGAAGTAATGGCGGGGGTTACTGAAGTACTGGCGTATGGCACGGCGGTAGTGGTTGAAAAAGTATAGCGGCCTTACTCTTTTTAGAAGATCAAAGGCTCGCCCGCTCCCTGCCTTATAAGTATGGGGGGTTCCTCTGTGCAATCTAAAACCGTAGATGGCACCATCCCTCCCGGGCCACCGTCTACCACTATATCCACCAGCTTGCCGAACTTCTCATAAATAAGCTCCGGATCGGTATATTCCTCCACCATATCTCCCGGAAGCGAAGCGCTCAAGATAGGATGCCCCAGTTCTTTAATAATGGAACAGGCTATTTTATTATCGGGAATGCGCAGCCCTATAGTTTCCTTTTTACTCTGAAGTATTTTAGGAACCTGCTTGCTGGCAGGGAGTATGAAAGTGTAGGGCCCGGGAAGTGAACTTTTCAGCATGCGATACAATGGGGTGGAAATATTGCGAGTGTATTTGCTGAGATCGCTCAGATCGCTGCATATAAATGACAGCTGCGCCTTTTGCGGATCAATATTCTTAATTCTGCAGATACGCTCGACGGCTTTATGTTGGAAAATGCTGCACCCTAGCCCATAAATGGTATCTGTGGGATAAGCAATCACCCCTCCCTTCAGTAATGAAGCCGTGATCATCTTGATATTTCGCTCCTGGGGATTTTCCGGATGCACATGTATGAGCATGCTGCAAGATAGCTATTTTTATGCCGCAGTCTGCCGGCAGGTTATTCGGAGCTTATCCATTTGATACAGACTGGCTTTTCCACCTGTACGCGTTTTCCGGTGTCTGTAAGTAAACCTGTTTGAATATCCCGTTTCAGGATAACGATCTCGTTAGTGTCCTGATTGGCAACAAGCAGAAACTTGCCAGTAGGATCGAAATTAAAGTTTCTGGGCGTTTTACCGAGAGATGAATGAAAACCTTTAAGTGTAAGCTTTCCATCTGCAGGGTTTATGGAAAAAACAGCTATCGAGTTCGCCTCCATTCGATTTGAAGCATAGAGGAATTTTCCATCCGGCGATACATGGATGTCCGCGGATCCTTTTTTGCCTGTATAATCAGCCGGATGCGATGAAATGGTTTGCAGTTCTTCCAGTTTTTTATTTACATACCTGAAGGCCACAACGTTGCCGGCCATCTCCTCCATCAGGTAAACGAACTGCCCGTTTGGATGAAACGAAAGATGCCGGGGGCCAGCCCCATCTTGCACCTTGAAGAATGGCTGTGCCGAGGGAATCAGGCTGCCGTTTTTACCGTTGAAATCATATAACACTATTTTATCCGTTCCGAGATCAGGCACCAGTAATTGCTGGTGATCCGGCGAAAATACGGTCGAATGCACATGCGGCTTTTGCTGACGCTGGGGGTCTGTTCCCTTTCCTTCGTGTTGAACGATAGTAACAGCTTCTCCCAGTGATCCGTCTTTCTGAATGGGAAGTACGGCCACGCTGCCTCCATTGTAGTTTCCTGAAGTAACCCACTGGCCACTGTTGTCGATGGCCACATAACAAGGATGATCACCTCCCGATAGCTGCTTATTAAGGAGCGAAAGAGTTCCGGTAGTTTTATCAAATGAAAATGCCGCAATGCTTCCAGGGTTGTCTTTATCTCCATTCTCATTAACGGCATACACATATTTTTCATCAGGAGCAATGGCCAGGTAAGAAGGATTGTCGGTAGTATCAACGCTCACGAGCGTTGCGTCCCCGGTAGCTGTATTGAACCGGTACACATAAATTCCCTGGCTTTTACCGTTTGTATAAGTGCCTGCAATAAGATAGGAGATGGTATTCATAGAGCGTTTTTTTTGTGCATGGAGAGAAAACCCTGTTATAAGCAATATAGAAAATATGAATAAATTCTTCATAGCGACCCTTTTATTTAAGATCTTCAAATATCGGGCTGATAGGTCGGATTTCAATAAAAACAGGAGAATAGACGCCATTATCTCATCTGCTTTAACTTAAATTCGGTTAGATTTGTTATTGCAGGTACTTAAATAAACCAAAATGAATTATTCTTCTTTAATAGAACAAGTAAGTGGTCATATTACCACCACTTTTTCAACCAGTATCGCCCGCAACCTGTTCTACCATAATTTGAAGCATACTGAGATGGTTGTGAACAATGCAGGAAGAATTGCCGGCCATTACAAATTGAACGACAGGGATTATTTTGTAGTGATAGCAGCGGCATGGTTTCATGATATAGGATACAATGCAGGAGAAGCTGCGGAACACGAGCTGAGAGGGGCTGGGATGGCTGAAGAATTTCTTCGGTTATGGGGGGTATTTTCGGCTACTTTGATGGCCTTTCGAAATTGTATACTTAGTACATCTATGCCGCAACACCCGTAAAACCTTTGTGAAAAGATCGTTTGCGATGCTG
>JACMJX010000332.1 GCA_014380425.1 Chitinophagaceae bacterium
ATTCAAATGAAAAACTAAATTAAAAAACTAAAACAGTCTCGCCTATTAATGTAACTTCTACTTTTATAAAATCCATCTTTTTTATTTATATATCCTAACAACCAATTAAAAACCGTAGAAGTTTATGAAGTCACTTCTCCAAAAAACAGATCACGAGCTCATCCACTTATTCATGGATGGCGACATGCATGCTTTAGAAGCATTAGTACTGCGTCACAAAGACAAGCTGTACACGTCTATTTTGTTCTTAGTGAAGGACAAGTATTTAGCCGAGGACATTTTCCAGGATGTGCTGATCAAGATTATCGACACATTCCGCGGAGGTCGCTACACAGAGGAAGGAAAGTTTCTTCCATGGGCAATGCGTATTGCTCACAACCTTTGTGTTGATCATTTCCGCAAGGTAAAACGTACACCGGTTATCAAAACTGGGGATGACAGAGACATCTTTGAAGTAATCAACTTCACTGAAGAAGGTGCAGACGTAAAAATGATGAAACGTCAAAGCCACGACAGGGTTCGTAGAATGCTCGACCTGTTACCGGAAGACCAGCGCGAAGTTATTATTCTTCGTCATTACGCTGAATTGAGCTTCAAAGAAATTGCATCGCTTACCAATTGCAGTATTAACACCGCCTTGGGGAGAATGCGTTACGGCCTTATCAATCTTAGAAAGATGATGGTTGAAAAGAACATTGCGCTTTAAATCATCGCTGCATTAGCTGTTGTAAATAAGGGTACAACTTTTAATGAAACAACGGGAACGGAACCAACAATAGACTACAAAGAAAAAACGACAGGAAAATATTGATCATTTTATTCGCCGTTGTAAGGCCTTTATAAATGATTTTCAACATAAAAAAGCCGCCCAATCCAGGCGGCTTTTTTATGTTTATTTTCACTTCCATTATCGCAAAGCAGTAACAATTTCTATACTTCAGTATTTTAGCTATTTTTAGTCAAATTTGATTCCATTGTCACACTCCAAAGAACGAAAGGAAAAGATTTGCCTGAATTGTAATACTGCCCTCTCCGGCAGGTACTGCCATGTGTGCGGACAGGAAAATATAGAGCCAAAAGAATCAGTATGGGGTATCATCCATCATTTCTTTTCTGATATAACACATTTCGATGGTAAATTCTTCAGTACCTCCCGTTACCTGATCACCAAACCCGGCTTTCTTCCCCTGGAATATCGTAAAGGCAGAAGAGCTACTTACCTCCATCCCATCAGGATGTACGTATTCTCTTCCGCAGTATTCTTTTTTATCTTTTACACTGTTTTCAATATCAATCAGAAAGATTTCAATTTCAAGGTGAATGGAAATATCCCCTCTTCAATTTTAAAGGATAGCGTTTCGAATAGCAGTAAACCAGTTGTTATAATTTCAGGGCCCAGCTATAAATCGATCAAGGACTACGACTCCGTACAGCAAACACTGCCTTCTGACCAAAGGGATGGATCTTTTAAACGGATGCTCCAAAAGAAGGGTATTGAAATCAATGCAAAACATAATACCAGCAAGGGAGAATTCTGGAAAAAAGTATTGGATAAACTGGTACATACGTTCCCCTACCTGCTCTTTGTATCGCTTCCGTTATATGCACTTATTCTTAAACTTATTTATATAAGGCGTAGGCAGTTTTACTATGTCGATCATGGCATATTCCTTATCTATTTGTATATTTTCACCTTTATATTAATGCTACTCTTCTTTACCGTGGACGGACTGAAAGAAGCCACTGGCTGGAGGTGGCTGGGCTTTCTTGAATTTATATTTTTCCTGTACGGAGTGTACTATGCTTATAAATCCATGCGTATTTTTTATGCACAGAGCAGTGGCAAAACCCTGGTGAAATTCATCCTCCTCAATATTCTAGCAGGTATCTCCCTGATTATCTTGTTCACTGTTTTTTTAGTATTCAGCTTATTTCGTATCTGATGCTGTTGTGTGTTGAAGATAAACCAAAGGAAATCATTATTTTTAATCAATTATGATACTAGTTATAGACGACAGTCCTGAAAATATCTTTTCCTTAAAAAAGATCCTGGAACTTCATAACCTTGAGGTAGATACGGCATTATCAGGAGAAGAAGGTCTTAAGAAAGTACTCAAATTTACTTATGCGCTGATCATATTGGATGTACAGATGCCCGGAATGGACGGCTTCGAAGTAGCAGAAGCCATTACTGGTTATAGCAAGGCAAAAGACACACCCATTATCTTTCTTTCCGCTTTAAGTATCGATAAAAAATACATTACCAGGGGTTATGCTTCCGGCGCTGTAGACTACATTACCAAACCGGTAGACGCAGATATCTTAATGCTAAAGGTAAAAACCTTCCTGAAGCTTTACGAGCAAACGCGGGAGCTGAATCAGATACAACAGGCGCTGCGCGAAGAGATCGAATACAAGAACCAGGCTCAGAGCGAACTGCGCGAACGCGTTCAGGAACTTCGCTCCATTTTGGAATCCATTCCCCAGATCGCTTTTACAGCCAAGAGCAACGGAAAAATCGAATTCGTAAACCAACACTGGTTCAACTACGGCCAGCTGGAAAGCGAGTTCCCCCCTACTCATCCGGAAGATAAAAGCATTATCGAAGAATGGAATAATACCATCGCCACCGGCCAGCCGCTTACTATGGAGGTGCGCTTTAAAAAGAGGCGTTCCGAAGACTACAGATGGCACCTGCTGAAAGCACTCCCCGTTAAAGAGGACGATATGATCGTTAAATGGGTAGGAACATTTACAGACATCGAAGAACAAAAGCAGTCGGAACAGAAAAAAGATGAGTTTATTAGCATCGCAAGCCATGAATTGAAAACTCCACTTACCAGTATAAAAGCCTATCTGCAGTTGCTGCAAAGATCCATAGAGCCCACCGGCAATAATGTTGTTGTAAACTATCTGCAACGCACCCAAGTACAGATCGAAAAACTGCATCACCTTATTACCGACCTTCTCGATATATCTAAAATAGAAAGCGGCAAATTGAAGTTCAATAAGAAACTGTTTGATCTGAATCCTGTTATACAAAGCGTTGTAGAAACCATCCGTCAAACAAATGAGGGATGCAAGGTGCTCATTAAAAGTAATGCCGATGTTCAGGTTTTTGGTGATAGTGAACGCATCGAACAGGTTGTTATCAACTATCTTACCAATGCGCTCAAATACTCACCCGATTCCAAAGAAGTGGAGCTTGAAACGTTTATACTCAATAACAAAGAAGTGCGGGTGAATATCAAAGACAATGGCATAGGCATTCCCAAAGAAAAACAGGCCCATATCTTTCAGAAGTTTTATCGGGCAGAAGATTCTTCCAGCCGTTTTCAGGGTTTGGGAATAGGTCTTTATATTTGTGCCGAGATCATAAAACGGCATGATGGTAAATATGGCGTACAAAGTGAACAAGGCAAAGGGTCTGTCTTTTACTTTACCATCCCTATCGTGCATAATAACTGATCGATATTCCGCTGCATACCCCTCCAGAACTTTAACTCAATCACATGAAATCAAACTTCATCAGAACCCTGTTCGTCAGCTTCGGCATTTCCCTTGCCCTCCTGATGCTTACTTCCATCGCTTCTTATGTTAGTATTCATAACCTGCTGGATAGCGCCGGCTGGGTAAACCACACCAATGTAGTAATACAAAAACTAGAAGAAATTCTTACAACTATTAAAGACGCTGAGACAGGCCAGCGAGGGTTTCTTCTTACAGGTCAACCAGAGTTTCTGGAGCCTTACAACGGTGCACAGGCAAAAGCCCTCCAGGTATTGAAAGAGGTAAAAACGCTGGTCAGCGACAATCCTGAGCAAGTAAAAAGCTGTACGCAATTGGAAGACATTGTTGTAAGTCGGCTTACACGGCTTCAATGGCTGATCGATGCGAAGAACCAAAATAAAACCATCGATCCCGCGGCTTTGAAAGACGGAAAGAGGTATATGGACGAAGCCAGAGACATTATAAGAATGATGATAGACAGAGAATCTACTTTATTGACGAGAAGGACAGGAACGATGAATAAATTCGCTACCTATACGCCCATCCTTATCACCCTTGCCGCACTTCTCGCTATCCTGATTACTATTTTCTCTTTCCGCCAGATCCGCCGGGAATTTACCCAACGTTCTCTCCTGCAACAATCACTTGAAGACAAAGATGCCGAAACAACAAGAAGGATTGATATCATCCAGTCGCTGGCTAACAAGATCGCCTCAGGTAATTTCTCTATTCGCCTCGATGAGCAGGAAAAAGACGGCCTTAGCAGCCTTTCGGGCTCGCTTAATAAAATGGCTGAATCGCTGGACGATTCTTTTAAAGAGATCCTGGATAAGGAATGGCTGCAAACCGGCCTGGCCGACCTTAACAACCTGATGGTGGGCGACCAGGACGTACAAACCCTTACCAATAATGTAACCGGCTTTGTTGCCGAATATATCGGCTGCCAGGCAGGAGCGCTTTATATTCTAAACGAAACCTCGCAACTAAGCATTACCGGCAGTTATGCTGTAAAGAGCGATTCAAGGAACAGTACCCTGGACCTGGGGGAAGGGCTCGCAGGCCAGTGCGCAGTAAGCCGTAAAGAAATAATAACGAAAGATATTCCGGAGAACTCGATTTACATAAGCTTCGCAAGTGGTGAAGCACGCCCTGGCAATATCATCGATATCCCCGTGTTTAATGACGGCGCTGTAGCAGCTGTAATCGAGCTGGCATCATTCAAGCGGTTTACTTCCAGCCATATTGCTTTTCTTAAAACGGGCGCTCACAATATTGGGGTAGCTATAGCAAGTTCGCAGAACCGGAAGAAACTGCAGGAACTGTTGGAAGAAACCCAAACCCAGGCGGAGGAGTTACAGGCGCAGCACACGGAGATGGAGAACCTCAATGCCGAATTGGAAGCTCAAACGCAGAAGTTGCAGGCCTCTGAAGAAGAACTGCGGGTGCAGCAGGAAGAACTGATGCAAAGCAACCAGGAGCTCGAAGAAAGAAGCAGGCTGCTCGAAGAAAAGAACCAGGTGATCGTTTACCGCAACCTGGAGATCCAGAAAAAAGCGGAGGAATTGGCCATGAGCACCAAATACAAATCTGAGTTTCTTGCCAATATGAGCCATGAACTTCGCACCCCGCTAAACTCGATACTGCTGCTAAGCCGCCTGATGGCGGAGAATAAAGAACTGCGACTTAACAGCGAAGAAGTGTCTTATGCAAAAGTAATCCGAAGTTCAGGAGAGGGATTACTCAGCCTGATCGACGAAATCCTCGATTTATCCAAAATAGAGGCAGGAAAGATGGATCTCCAGTTTGCCGACGTGCAGATCCGCGAGATTGCCGATGATATGAATTCCCTGTTTGCTCCTATAGCGAAAGAAAAAGATCTTCAGCTTAAAATAGAAATAGGCCCCGATACACCAGCAAAGATCCACACCGATAAAATGAGGCTGGAGCAGATCCTCAAGAACCTCCTTTCCAACGCACTTAAGTTTACATCGAAAGGCTCTATAACGCTGCAAATCACCGTACATCCCACAGACAATAGCTTGATAAATTTTGCCGTGAAAGATACCGGTATAGGTATTGCCCGCAATAAGCAGCAGCTGGTTTTCGAAGCCTTTCAGCAAGCTGACGGCTCCACACGCCGCAAGTATGGCGGCACAGGTCTTGGCCTCTCCATCAGCAGGGAACTTACACGGCTCCTGGGGGGGCAGATTCATCTGAACAGCGAAGAAGGCAAGGGCACTGAATTTATTATAACCATCCCTGTAAAGGAAACGGAAGGCCCTGTTCACGAAGCTGTGAACGACATGCAAGAGAGCACTACTGCTGTCATTCCACAAAACGAGCGCATAATATCTGTCGAGGAACCCGTTCGTGAGCGTTACCTGAACCCCGTAAAGCCCTCGTCGATAGAAGATGACCGCAATAACATCCAGAAGAACGACAAGACCATCCTGGTGATCGAGGACGATACCCATTTTGCCAAGGCATTGCGCAACTTCAGCCGCGAGAATGGATACAAGACGCTTGTAGCAGTAAGCGGCGATGAAGGTATTGAACTGGCCGGTCATTTTAAACCCGTTGCTATCCTGCTGGATATCGTGCTGCCGGTAAAAGACGGATGGGAAGTGATGGAAGCGCTGAAGTCAAACCCGCAAACAAGACATATCCCAGTGCACATCATGAGCTCTATGGAAGTGAAGAAAGAAGGGATCATGAAAGGAGCCGTCGATTATATCAATAAGCCTTTTGCACCGGAAAAGATGGGGGATATCTTTCACAAACTGGAAAGTGTTCTGAAGAAAGAAAACAAAAAAGTACTGATAGTGGAAGAGAACCCGAAGCATGCAAAAGCGCTTTCTTTATACCTGGAAAGCTTCCATGTATCATCGGAAATAAAAAGCAATATAGCCGAATCCGTTTCCGCGCTTAAAAAAGAGGATGTCGACTGTATTATCCTAGACATGGGCATTCCAGACCAGAGTGCTTATGAAACAATGGAGGCTATCAAGAAAAACGAAGGCCTGGAGAATCTGCCCATTATCATTTTCACCGGTAAAAACCTCTCCAAATCCGAAGAAACCAGGATCAAGCAATATGCCGACTCTATCGTGGTAAAAACCGCCCATTCCTATCAGCGCATCCTGGATGAAGTGTCCCTGTTTCTGCATCTTATTGGTGAGGGCAAAAGCAATAAGAAAGACCCGGCTTCCATGGCATCGCTCGGCGCCCTCCATGAAGTGCTTAACAACAAAACGGTGCTGATAGCGGATGATGATGTAAGAAATATCTTCTCTCTCACAAAAACCCTCGAGCAGTATAAAATGAAGGTCATTTCCGCTACAGACGGGAAAGACGCTTTGAAATTGTTACAGGAAACTCCTGGCATCGACCTTGTACTGATGGATATGATGATGCCGGAGATGGACGGGTATGAAGCAACCCGTAAAATAAGGGAAATACCAAGGTTCAGGCGCCTTCCCGTGCTTGCCGTTACGGCCAAAGCCATGATGGGCGACCGTGAAAAGTGTATGAAGGCGGGCGCCTCAGATTATATTTCAAAACCTGTGGATATGGATCAGCTCATTTCTCTGCTGAGAGTATGGCTCTACGACCGCGAATCTTAAACCTCTTTCTATGAACAGGAAAATACTGGTGGTAGATGATGATCCGAGAAATGTATTCGCCCTTTCCGCCGTACTAAGATCCGAGTCTTTCACTTGCATAACAGTGCTGAGTGCGAAAGAAGCCCTGGAAATTCTGGCTACAGACAAGGAAATTGGGATAGTGCTGATGGATATGATGATGCCGGAGATGGATGGGTATGAGGCACTGGCAGAGATCCGGGCAAATAAAGACACCGCTGCGCTACCGGTAGTAGCCGTTACGGCACAGGCTATGGTGGGCGACCGGGAGAAGTGCCTGGCAGCGGGAGCTGATGCCTATATTTCCAAACCGATCGATACGGAAGCACTGCTTGAATTGTTGATTACTTATTTAAAATAGCACACGTGGAATTAAACATTATAGGTGATGATGAAGTGGAGATCCTGCTTCGGGACCTGATAGAGATCTATGGATATGACTTCACAGATTACTCGCGGGCATCTTTGAAAAGGCGGATCAACAGGATTGTGCTGATCGGAAAATTTCCCAGCTTTGCAGAACTGCGGTATAAACTGAAGTTCGACCCGGATTTTCTGAAAGAGTTCATAGAGCAGATCACTGTCAACGTTACTGAAATGTTCCGCGACCCCTCGTTTTACAAGACATTGCGCGAGGAAGTGCTTCCCCGGCTCGGTACGTATCCTCTTATCAGGATCTGGCATGCAGGCTGCTCCACCGGCGAAGAAGTGTACTCCATGGCCATACTCCTTAAAGAGATCAATCTCTACCACAAATGCCTGATCTATGCCACGGATATCAATCCTACAGTACTCGAGAAAGCAATGAAGGGCATGTTTCCCCTGAGCCAGATGCGCAAGTACTCGGAGAACTACCTCCTTTCCGGTGGAAAAAAAGAATTCTCCGGATACTACTCCGCGAATTATGAATTTGCCAAATTCGACGATGCCCTTAGGGAAAAGATGATCTTTTCCACGCACAACCTGGTGTGCGACCGATCCTTTAATGAATTCCAGCTGATTCTTTGCAGGAACGTGCTGATCTATTTTGATAAAAACCTTCAGGCACGAGTTTTTAGCTTGTTTGACGATAGCCTGGAAAACCTGGGCTATCTGGCCCTGGGCACTAAGGAAACCCTGCGCTTCTCACCTTTAGCCGCAAGGTTCAGACAAATCATAAACGCTGAAAAGATATGGAGAAAAATAGCATAGCCCCTTTCCCCCTCATAGTGGTAGGTGGATCCGCCGGCAGCCTGGAAGTAATTCTGTCATTTCTTCCATTACTCCGGAAAGATCTTAAAGTAGCTATCCTCATAGTGCTGCACAGAAGCAGCGATCCTGATCCCGTGCTGCAGTCTTTGCTATCTTCCAAAACATCTATTGCAGTTAAGGAAGCAGAAGAAAAAGAACTGCTTATGAAAGGAGTTATTTATATAGCCCCTGCCGACTACCACCTGTTGATAGAGAAGGATTTTACTTTTTCCCTCGATTACTCAGAGAAAGTAAACTACAGCAGGCCCAGCATCGATGTAACATTTGAAATAGCCGCAGAGGTATTTAAGGAGCGCACCACAGGCATCCTGCTCTCGGGAGCAAATACTGATGGCACAGAGGGGCTGATGGCGGTAAAGGCAACAGGAGGCACAACCGTCGTGCAGGACCCTTCCACCGCATCTGTACCCTATATGCCGCAATATGCCGTTTCGCACGCTCCGGTCGATCACGTTCTAAAAGCTGCCGACATCGCTGCTTTTATAAACAGCCAGTAAGATTTATATATTAATTTAGTGGCATGAATAAAGCGGTATTCCTTGATAAAGATGGAACTCTCATTTACGACCTTCCCTACAATGTAAACCCTAATTTGCTTACCTGGAAAGAAGACAGCTTTGAGGCACTTAAAACGCTTGCTGCAAACGGATACCTGCTGGTAGTAGTTACCAATCAGTCCGGCGTGGCAAGGGGCATTTTTACAGAAGCGGATCTCGTAGCCCTGGGGGAAGCCATGAAGCAGCTATTGGCAGAACAGGAAATCCCCCTTGCCGGCTTTTATTATTGTCCGCATTTTAAAGAGGGTACGCTCGAGCAGTACACAAAGCCCTGCGATTGCAGAAAACCCGCGCCCGGAATGCTGATCAACGCTGCCAGGGATCTTCAAATAGATCTCCAGGCATCCTGGATGATCGGAGATATGCTGAAAGACGTGGAAGCCGGTAAAGCTGCAGGATGCAGTACTATTCTGGTGGAAGGAAGTGATCAGTCGGGCCGTATCACCAGCACTGCCAGCCAGCCTTCTTACATTGCAGCATCGTTGCTCGATGCCGCCAAATACATTCTTTCCGTATCTTAAGGCGTCAAACCCTGATTTGCCCCGTGCCCCGGATTATCCATTTCTCCGTGATTAGTTTTTCAAGAGCGAAGGGTCCCCGCGCGTGTAGTTTTTGTGTAGAGATACCGATCTCCGCACCCAGCCCGAACGCTTCCCCATCGGTGAACCGCGTAGAGGCATTGGCATATACCGCTGCCGCATCCACTTCCCTCAAAAAGCGCTCCGCCTGCTTTTTGTTCCTGGTAACGATCGCTTCCGAGTGCCGCGTGGAATACGCACTTATATGAAGCAGCGCTTCATCGATGCCACCTACCACTTTAACGGCACAGCGCAGGCTCAGGAACTCCTTCCCGAAATCATTTGCGCCTGCCTTCTTAAGAAATGGGTACCCTTTCATCAGCTTATAAGCCCGCGGATCAGCAAGTACCTCCACTTCATAAGGCAGGAATAAAGAACCTAGCTTTTGCAGGAATTCAGCCGCCACGGCTTTATCCACCAACACGGCATCTACCGCGTTACATACCGAAGGCCGGGATACCTTCGCGTTTACCACAATATCCAGGGCCTTTTTTACATCCGCCTCCTGCTCCACATATATATGACAAACTCCCGCCCCGGTTTCAATCACGGGAACCATGCTGTTCTTTCGCACGTACTGTATCAATGAATCCGATCCCCTCGGTATCAGTACGTCTATATATTTGGTAGCTGTAAACAATTCCTGAACGGTTTCTCTTGCAGAAGGCAGCAGCGTAACTACATCCGGATCTATCCCGCTTTCTTTAAGCACCTTTTTAATAAGCGCCATCGCAACAGTATTGGTGTGTTCCGCTTCAGCGCTGCCCTTCAGCACGCATCCATTCTGGCTGCGCAGGCAAAGTGCCGCAATATCGAATGTAACGTTCGGCCTCGATTCATAAATCGCTCCTACCACCCCCAGTGGCACCGTAACTTTCTCCAGCAGCAAGCCATTCTCCAGCTTTCTCTTCTCCAGCAATCTACCGGAAGGATTGGGCAGGCCGCTTATCTTTCTGATACTGCCCGCTATATGGCCGATGCGTTGCTCGTTCAGCAGCAGCCTATCAGTTCTTGAGTTCAGTGGATCCTGTTTCTCCAGGTCTTTTTTATTGGCCTTCAGCAATACAGCGGCCTGGCGTTCCATTTCGTCTGCCAGCTTTTTAAGGGCATTCCGAATCGTTTTATCCTCAGCGTTGCGTAAGCCCACCGATGCCTTATAAGTCCGGATGATCCGGGAAGTTACATTATCCATAAATGCTGTTAAAATAGTACGATATCATCGGCATGCGCCGCGATGATGTTCTTCTGTGCAATAGCCTTTATACTATCGGCCGCACTCATTCGCACCTTAGCCACTCCTATAATGTTCTTTTCATCGTCTACCAGTTGCACTACTTCACCCGGCCCAAACCTGCCCTGCACTTTACTGATGCCCACGGTGAGCAAGCTCCTTCGCAGATAAAGGGCTTTCGCTGCACCCTTATCAATCATTATACTACCAAGGGTAATGGAGCCCCCCGCCAGCCATTTCTGCCGGGCCTTTAGGTTCGAAGGCTGCGGAAGAAAAGTAGTACCATATTCCCCGGCTATGGCAGATTTAAAAGGCGATTTGCCTTTCAACCCACAGATCATCACTTTAATACCCAGGGAACAAGCCAGCCGGGTGAACGTTAGTTTGGAAGTCATGCCGCCCAGGCCCAGACTGCTTTTATCCGTTCTCACATACCCCATCAGCGTATGGTCGATCTTTTCTACCCTGGGGATGATGTTCTTCTCACTATCCATAAAGCCGCCGGCAGAAGTACAAAGAATCAGCGCTTCTGCATCAAAGCCGATCGCAATCAATGTAGCCAATTCATCGTTATCGGAAAACTTAAGTTCCACATTGCTGACCAGGTCGTTTTCATTCACCACGGGCAGAATGCCATTGTTCCAGAACTCGGTGAAAGTGTC
>JACMJX010000333.1 GCA_014380425.1 Chitinophagaceae bacterium
GATATATTTACACTCCCTGCCCTTGCAGGTAGTTTCATAAGCAAACGGCCGGTAATATCGAAGAAAAGTATTTGCCCTTCCCGTGCACTGGCCGAGCGCAGTATAAATTTTAAAGAGGTGGCAGTGTTCGCCGGATTAGGATAAAACAATAAGGGTTTAAAGCCGGAACTAAGTACCTGGAGTGTTTCTGTATATACGCTCGCCCCGTTCTTTAATAATATCCTTGCCCTTAAATAGGTGATTCCTTCATCCAGCCCTTCGATAAACTGATGGTAAATGCCGTTGCCGGTACCGGCTCTTATGCCGGGATACGTATTTCTTACCTGCCCGTAAGAAGTCAACCGCTCGAAATAAATGCTATCCACATATTCCGGTGCGCCGATCTCCAGCGTAAGGTCAAGTTGATTGTTGTCGAGCAAATCATAATACAGCGTTTTATAAAAGCATCTAACTCCTTCATCAATATTCGAAGCCCTGCTCCTGATTGCCGGCAGGCCGTTCATGAGGTTGGGCTTTACTGCATACACTGTGTAGGGGAAATCTCTTCTGCTGATTACCCTGAATGTGTCGACGATGGTAAGAAGCGGCTTTAAATAGGCGCTGTCGCCAAAAGCATACACCGTATAGTTTGTTGCATAAGTATTTCTTTGCCACGACAGGCGTAAGGAATCGGTACAGACGAAATCCATTTTCGTCCTTGTTACCTGACCAATGAAGAATCTATTTGAAAAGAAGTTGCCAAAAGAGGTTTCCATCCTGAACATGGCGACAGCGTTCGTGTCTTTGATAGCCCAATCGTACTTTCCGGTATGCAGTTTCAACGGTGCTAGCAAGATCCACTCGGCACCATCGTTATAACTAACAGACAGATTGCCGATTTGATTGGTGTCTGCAACGAATGTTGACCATTTCACGGCTATTCGTTCCTTCTCGCTTCTGTCCGCATCCTCAGATTGTTGCGGATGGGTAAATGAAAATGTATTCAGTGTATCCAGGTGATACACCACATGGAAACTAATAGGTGCAGTAGAAATATTGTTGCCTGTAACACTAACCCGGTACGTGCCCGGCACTGGTAATGCAATGCCGATCTGCTCGGCAGTATTTAGGCTATCCCGCTTCCTCAGGGCAGCACTACTTAATGAAACAACATTTGCTTCCGTAGGCAACACCCAGGGTAAAAAGACAGTTCCGCTTTCCAGGTGTGTCACTTGCAGGTCGAGATCGTTGAGGAGTGCTCTGTTGGTGTTAACCGCACCTGCACTATCTATCCATACCAAGGTAGCTTTTAGTTGCGCCATACCCTCAGGAGCATTTATGTCTTTATACCAGATCTGACTTTGCCTTAAAGATCCTGAATCAAATTGCCTGCGGCGGATAGCGGTAACTGCCCGGTAGCTGTCCACTGATCCGTACCCTGATTTATAGTCGATGCCCGGAGAATGGATATCCTGTGCTGTATTATACAATACCGCCCGAACAAGTGATGAAGAAGGTAACGAACTTCCGTTGCTGTCGGCATAAACCTGCTGCATAACAGCTACGGTACCTGTTACGGCGGCGGCGGCATCGGAAGCACCTGAAGGGCCATAAGCCGCAAGTTGTGGCGACAGCCTTCCGTCATAAGCAGGACCCGAAGAACTCTGGGATGAAATAGTTCCTGAAAGATCGATAGAAGCCACTGTAATGATATTCTTGGCCATCTTGAAATTGCCGGTTATGTTAGCATAGCCTGGAATACCGCTATATTTTCCTTCCGTCGAAAATGCAGTACCACTGTTACCGGCTGAAAAGACGTGAACAAAATAGGGGTTCCTCCATACATGATGATCATAGCTGGCTGCCTCTGCCCCGTAAAAAGACTGTATCGCTGTACCATAGGAATGATTCTGAACGCTTACCCTGCCCGTTGCCAGTATATCTTCATTGTCAGCAAACAAATTTGTAAAGGAACTCGGGAAAAAAAGGCAGGCGCTCGCAATACCCTTTCCATCGTAAAAGCTGTTACCCGCACCTCCGATGATGGATGCCATTTCTGTTGCATGACGACTGGTAGTAGTCTGCGCAATACCCGAAGATACGATACGCCCATAAATGTCAAGGTCGTTCTCATCCACTTTCTGTTCCTTGATCCCTGCCACAATATTCCTTCCATCGGCGCCGGGTATTGCATAATCAAGAGCGCTGATGCCGTGGTATCCTCTGTCGTATCCGATAATGCCTATCTCAGTATTGGCATCTATACGTACGTCGGCAAAAATCACTTCTTTCAAAGGCATCAATTTGCTTATCAGATAATCAGCCGTGCAATTTACCAAGACAGACCTCGATGGTTTATCTACTGAAAGGATCTGTCGTTTTTCGAGGAGTTTGTTACAGGCAGTAACCAGGGTATCAATCGACAGCCCGGTTAATACATAGGTATGAGAACTTTTTGCCGGATTTCCGGAAATATGACTTGACAAAGAGGGTGACAATTTCCATGAACTATTGGCTACAGCAATGTTTGTGTGCCGGTTAAAGAAATTATATGTTTGCTGCGAACTGATTTTTATAATAGCCGTTCTATCGTCTATTCTTCTGATCAGATGTACATTTTCAGGTAAAGTGGAATTCCATAGTACTATATAGTAAGGCTCATTGTTATCATATTTACTGGCAGTCGAAACGGCATTTGCACGGTACAAACTATCTTTGTTCTTCGGAAGCGACTGAGCTAACGCGTTCGAAAAGAAGCCGGACAGAATAACTGCGAGACTGCCCATCGCTGCCCGGGAGAAACCAACGATCGTTAACAAGCTATCCAATAAAAGAATACAGCTATGCGCGACCGCCTTTATAATTGGAAGAGAAGTTGAAAAAAATCCCTTTCTCCTGTTAGAAAGGGATTTTACATGGAAGATCGTACAATTAATAAACATAATTTAAAGCAGTTCCATCGGCTGAATTGAACGATGGACTACCATTGGTACAAGCCATCATCCATGAATTATAAGATCCACTTACCGTAGTAGGTGTGCCTGGAATGTACACTGCTCCGATAGTGCCTGCGCTTTCACCGGGACCGCCACAACTGGCTCTATTAGCATAGTCCGTATGCCTGAAGCCAATAGTATGACCAATCTCGTGGGCAATCACTTCATCCGCTTTACCGGTCGTGTTGATGTAAGACGTGGCGCATGGGCTGTTGCTTAACACGAAGCCAGGGGCCGGATTACCATTCTGAGGAAATCCGGAAGCTCGTCCCAGAATACAACCGCCGTTGGACGCTGTTCCCAGGTTTGCAGCCGTTATGTTGATCTGGCCGTTCGAGCTTACACGAACAAAATTAATTTTAAGGTTATAACTGTTATACCTGGCCAACGCATTGTTTAAAGCAGTGGAATAATAAGAAGGAAATCCGGAAGACAGACTAACGGTAATCGTTCTGCTTCCTGAACCAGGAGTACTCACCAGGTTAAAAGTGCGGTAATGTTCTTCATTCGCAACTACAAAATTGTTGGATGCCGTAGCACCAGACAAGTCGTTTAGTTGCTCCCGGGTTAACAAAATGTCACCCTCTATCAGGAAACCTTCAGGGGTATTTTCGGCCCACTCCTTGTTGAATCCGGCAGAAGCGATCAGGTCTTTGTCATCCTGGGAAATTACGTTGGCTGCTTCTTTAACAGCAGACTTTTTACAGCTAAAAGTAGCGGTTAGCAGCATAGTGCTAACGGCCATAGTCAAGGCAAATGGTTTTCTCATGTTTCTTTTTTTATAAGATAAGTTAATAACCGAATTTAACAAAGATTTATGAACTATCAATCTCCTGTATGTTAAGTTAATATTAGCTCTATACATTTATATGATTACATATAGTTACACTTGATGACTTTACTTAAAGTTGCTACCTACATATAAAAGAAGCCTCATCTTTAAACGCGGTTTTGCCTGAACAATAACAGCTTACTTATTATAAAACAATACACCGTTTCCTCTTATATTTGCTAACGAGCGTTAGTTTTAATTAGCAGATATATGTTCACTCTTAATAATAAAGTACGGATTGTAACGGCAGCTTCCTTATTCGACGGCCATGATGCCGCAATCAATATCATGCGGCGTATTCTTCAAAGTAAAGGAGCAGAGATCATCCATCTGGGGCATAACCGCTCCGTAGCTGAAATTGTGGAATGTGCGATAGAAGAAGATGCACAGGGAATTGCCATTACATCTTACCAGGGTGGGCATGTGGAGTTTTTTAAGTACATGAAAGACTTGCTGGCGCAGAACGGGTGCAGTCATATCAGGATCTTTGGCGGCGGCGGCGGAACGATCCTCCCCGAAGAGATCGAAGAACTGCATAGCTACGGCATTACCCGCATCTACTCTCCTGACGATGGCCGCACTATGGGGCTGGAGGGGATGATAGAGGACGTACTATCTAAATGTGACTTCTACCTTAACAGTAAGGCGGAATACCCATCGCCTATGACGCTTGGGGAAGTAAAGGATGTACGCAGGATAGCAAGAAGGATCACTAATGCGGAGAATCTTCAACCGGGAAGTAACAGTGCATCCTTAGAACAATCTCCCGTTAAAATTCCGGTGCTCGGAATTACCGGAACCGGCGGCGCGGGAAAAAGCAGTGTCACCGATGAAATCCTGCGGAGGTATCTGCAGCGGTTCAGCGATAAAACTATCGCGGTCGTTTCAGTTGATCCTTCCAAGAAAAAGACAGGGGGCGCTTTATTAGGTGACCGGATCCGTATGAACTCCATTGCTCATCCCCGGGCATATATGCGCAGCCTTGCTACCCGAGATGACAATACTGCTTTAAGTAGTGCCGTGCAGGAAGCAATAGATATCTGCAAAGATGCGGGGTATGATTTCATCATACTGGAAAGCGCCGGAGTAGGGCAGAGCGACGCATCAATTCTCGACTACTGCGATATCAGCATGTATATCATGACGCCGGAATACGGCGCAGCCTCGCAACTGGAAAAGATCAACATGCTGGATTATGCCGATCTGGTATGCATCAATAAATTCGATAAGGCCGGCGCGCTCGACGCGCTGCATGATGTAAGAAAACAATACAAACGCAACCACTCTTTATGGACGGCCAAAGACGAGGAATTGCCGGTAATAGGCACCATTGCGGCGCAATTTAACGATCCCGGCGTAAACGAACTGTTTGAGAAGTTGCTTGAAATCATAGGAGAAAAAACAGGTGCTTCTCTCGGAGTTGATTTTGCCGCTTCCTCCATGAAAGGAAAAAGTACTACTACCCGTTCATTGATCATTCCTCCAGCACGGGTGCGATATCTTTCAGAGATCGCGGAAAACAATCGTGAATATGATAAACTGGTGAATGAGCAGGCGGCAATAGCCTCCCGGCTTTACCAGTTGAATGGCGCACTTACCCTGCTGCCGGCAAACGAAGAAATCAGGAGAGAAATAGCGGTGCAGGAAGCCGGGTTAACACCAGCATCTAAGAAACTATTGCAGAAATGGCCGGAGAAACTGAAAGCGTATGAGGGCGATTACTATACATACCATGTAAGGGATAAAGTGATCCGGCAGGAAATGTTTACCATCAGCCTAAGCGGCACAAGGATTCCTAAGGTGATACTTCCAAAATACCGTGATTGGGGCGATGTGCTCCGCTGGCAGGCCCAGGAAAACGCGCCAGGAAGGTTTCCGTTTACGGCGGGCGTGTTTCCATTGAAAAGAGAAGGCGAAGACCCTACAAGAATGTTTGCAGGCGAAGGCGGCCCTGAAAGGACGAACCGGCGGTTTCACTATGTATCCGCAGGTCAGCCGGCAAAGCGCTTATCTACAGCATTCGATAGCGTTACGCTTTATGGAGAAGATCCTGCTCCACGGCCGGATATCTATGGAAAAGTAGGTAATAGCGGGGTAAGTATCGCTACGGTTGACGATGCCAAAAAACTATACAGCGGTTTCGATCTCTGCGATCCTAAAACATCTGTTAGCATGACCATCAATGGCCCTGCTCCTATGTTGCTGGCTTTTTTCATGAATACGGCCATTGACCAGGAGTGTGAAAAATACATCACTGAAAATGGATTATGGGATCAGGTAAATGAGCTGATAAGTAAAAAATATACTGATGTTCATCAGCCTGCATATTACGATCCTTCTTTTCCTGGCAAGTTACCGGAGGGTAATGATCAACTTGGGCTGCGGCTGTTAGGGTTAAGCGGCGAAGAAGTGTTGCCCGCGGAAGTGTACAATCAAGTGAAAGCTGCAGCGCTCGCACAGGTTAGGGGCACGGTTCAGGCGGATATTCTTAAGGAGGACCAGGCGCAGAACACGTGTATCTTCTCAACAGAATTTGCACTGAAGCTGATGGGAGACGTACAGGCTTATTTCATAGCTAACCAGATCCGGAATTTTTACAGCGTAAGCATAAGCGGGTATCATATAGCAGAAGCGGGGGCCAACCCTATAACGCAGCTTGCATTCACTCTAAGTAACGGATTTACTTATGTAGAATATTATATCAGCCGGGGAATGAACATTGACGACTTCGCCCCCAATCTCTCCTTTTTCTTCAGCAATGGAATGGATCCTGAATACAGTGTTATAGGAAGGGTAGCTCGCCGGATCTGGGCAAAGAGCCTGAAGTATAAATACAAGGCGAACAAACGGAGCCAGATGTTAAAGTATCATATCCAGACCAGCGGAAGAAGCCTTCATGCGCAGGAAATCGATTTCAACGATATTCGTACCACACTGCAGGCATTGTATGCTATTTATGATAATTGCAACAGCCTGCACACCAATGCTTATGATGAGGCAATCACCACACCTACGGAAGAAAGCGTAAGGCGTGCCATGGCGATTCAGTTGATCATCAACCGGGAACTTGGTCTGGCAACTACTGAGAATTTTATTCAGGGGTCGTTTGTAATCGAAGAACTTACTTCCCTTGTAGAGGAAGCGGTACTGGCCGAATTCGACAGAATTTCGGAGCGTGGCGGCGTTTTGGGAGCTATGGAGCGGATGTACCAACGCAATAAGATTCAGGAGGAAAGTCTCCACTATGAAACATTAAAGCACACAGGAGAGTTGCCGTTAATCGGCGTAAACACCTTCCTGAACAAAAAGGGCAGCCCTACCGTGCTTCCAGGTGAAGTGATTCGCTCTACAACGGAGGAAAAGGAGCTTCAGATTAACAACCTAGCGGCTTTTAAAAAAAGAAATGCCGGCAAAAGCGCTTTGATGCTTAGCAGGCTTCGGGAAGTAGCCATTAGCGGAAGCAACCTATTCGAAGAATTGATGGAGACCGTTAAATATTGCAGTCTCGGGGAAATTACCCATGCTCTATACGAAGTTGGGGGGCAATACCGCAGAAATATGTAGAACTGTTACATTGTAGATCCCTTCTGGCTGTCTACCTCCTGGAGCGACTTACCTTCTTCTTCCACCTCTACCTGTCGGGTAGTGACTGCATAGTGATTCGGATGAATTTCAGAACCAAGCCTCATTGCGTAGGCCTTGGTAAACTCTGCTCCGAAATAAAGAATGATAGAAGAATAGTACACCCATAATAGAAGAATTACCAGGGATCCAGCTCCTCCATAAGTACTGCCAATATTACTCTTGCTGATGTAAAAGGAAATACCGAATTTCCCGATCATAAATAGAATAGCAGTAGCAAGTGCACCTGCAAATACATCTCTCCATTTAATATTCGCGTCTGGCAGTACTTTGAAAATAACCCCAAAGAGGATGGTAACTACAGCAATGGTGATGGCCTGGTTGATAATATAGAAAACGACGACCGTAACCTCAGGAAATCTAGACGCCAAGCGGTCGCTTAGTGCATCTATAACCCCTGAAACGCCCAGTGATACAAGAAGTAAAAAACCTAAGCTGATGATAACAGAAAACGAAAGAAGACGGTTTTGCAGCATCTTGAGCCATCCTTTCTTTGGCTTAGGTTTCAATCCCCAGATAGTATTGATAGAATCCTGAATTTCGGCAAAAACTGTAGTGGCCCCTATTAGCAAGGTAATTACACCGATGATAAGTGCGACTGTTCCCTTTCCTTCCAAAGATGCATGTTTTATGATCTCCTGTATTTGTTTTGCAGTATCAGCACCTACAAATCCACTTATTTGATTGTAAATAGTGTTCTCGACAGCTTCCCGACCTAAAAAAAGCCCGCAAAGTGATATTATTACGATTAGAAGAGGTGCCATGGA
>JACMJX010000026.1 GCA_014380425.1 Chitinophagaceae bacterium
GCGCCCTCGAAGCCGGAGCATCACGAACTCCTGGTGTCACTGATCGTCGGAGGTGGCCAATCGGACTGACTGCCTGGGACCCACACCCTGCCTCGATCTGGGGCATACGGACTGTACACATAGCCTTTTTTTCCAACGACTGGGATTCCATAGGGCAAATCGTTCAAACCCTTCCAAACAACAAATTGTTGATTTTTTTGTAAACTTGTTTCAAGGGCAGAGCAGATGCTGCCATGTTCGTCCTTAAGTACCGCCTTTAATACGGAAAAATTGTTTTGGAACAGTTCTACAACCAGATTATCTATAAATACCTGATATTTAACTTTAGCAAATGAAAGTGTTTGATTGAGCATGTGGGTCGGTTTTCGTTGACTGGATAAATTGGATTATAATTGTTTTGCAGGTTTTTACTACGCTTTTAAAGGCGTGTTGACAACCTGTGGATAAATTTAGGTAAAGTTTTTTAATTATGCAAGACTTAGTTCCAATAAATATTGTGATCGGTGATAGAACCTACCGGATTAAGATCGATCCTGCAAACGAAGAAATCATCAGAAAGACAGTGAAACTTGTTAACGACAAGATCGTAGAATTCAAAACTGTCTTTGCAGGAAAGGATATGCAGGACTACACGGCAATGGTTTTAATTTGGTACGCTACCATCCATGATTCCCAAACCGATCTGCTTGGGGAAAAGGAACTTCAGGAAAAACTCCACGCCTTCGAGGCCAGCCTTGATAAAGCACTCCAGGAAAATGCTCTATGAAAATATCCGATAGCGGCTTTCTGAGCGTGTTAAGTAGGCAATTTTTACATATTCCGGATTTCTGCATGTCATTTTCCGTATTTTCGCAACTTAAGTAAAATTTAGATAGTGCGCTTAGCGTGGGAACATTATTACAGTATCATAAACAGTTTTAAAAAAAAACTCAATGGAGTCAACCGTTATTTATATCATCATAGGATTGGTAGCGCTGGTAGCAGGCATTTTGGCCGGCAAGCTGGTATTTGCAAAAGACACTCGTAAACAGATAGAACAGGCCGAACAACAGGCACAACGAATTATCGCCGATTCTCAATCCTCTGCTGAAACCCTGAAAAAAGAGAAATTACTGGAGGCAAAAGAGACTTTTGTACGTCTCAAGGCAGAGCACGACCGGGAAACACTGGAAAAAAACAGGAAGATCGGTGATACTGAAAACAGGATTCGCCAAAGAGAAACTTCCATCGTACAAAAAGAGACGGCACTTGACAAACAACTAAAGGAGAACGAAGTAATTAAAGACAACCTGAATCGCCAGATCGAAGTGGTGAACACTAAAAGAGTGGAACTGGAAAAGCATCAGGAAGAGCATATCCGGCGGCTGGAGAAGGTATCAGGCCTTTCAGCTGAAGAAGCGAAAACCCAGCTGATCGAGGGCCTGAAGCAGGAAGCGCATACCAAAGCCATCGGTCTGCAACAGGAAATCATTGACGAGGCTCGCCAGAAAGCAAATAAAGAAGCCCGAAAGATTATTATTCAAACTATTCAGCGTACAGCCGCGGAGCAGGCTATTGAAAACTCGATTACGGTATTTAACCTCGAAAGCGATGAAATAAAAGGTCAGATAATAGGCCGTGAAGGACGCAATATTCGTGCTATTGAAGCAGCGACCGGTGTAGATTTGATAGTAGATGACACCCCTGAAGCCATTATTCTATCTTCTTTCGATCCGTTACGAAGGGAAATTGCCCGCCTTTCGTTACAGCGTCTCGTGTCGGATGGTCGTATCCATCCTGCCCGTATTGAGGAAGTGGTGGAGAAAACCCGCCGCCAGATAGAAGAGCAGATTATGGAAATAGGGGAAAGAACGGTAATCGAATTAGGTGTACTGGGCCTGCACAAAGAACTCGTACGCCTTGTGGGTAAAATGCGGTTCCGTTCTTCCTACGGCCAGAACCTGCTGATGCATAGCCGTGAAGTTGCGAATCTTTGCGGTATTATGGCTTCAGAACTGGGTATGAACCCCAAGCTTGCTAAACGAGCCGGACTACTACATGATATAGGCAAGGTACCAGATGAAGAAACAGAACTGAGCCACGCCCTTCTGGGAATGAAGCTAGCCGAAAAATACGGTGAAAACCCTGCTGTAGTAAATGCCATAGGGGCACACCACGACGAAGTAGAAATGCAGTATGTGATTTCCCCTGTGGTACAAGCCTGTGACTCTATTTCCGGCGCCCGTCCAGGCGCTCGCCGTGAAATTATGCAACAATACCTGCAGCGGATCAAAGACCTTGAAAACATGGCCCTTACTTACCCCGGAGTAGAGAAAGCTTACGCTATTCAGGCAGGCCGTGAACTACGTGTAATAGTAGAGGCTGATAAAGTGACGGATGGAGACAGTGACAAACTGAGCTTTGAAATTGCACAAAAGATACAGACGGAAATGACTTACCCAGGGCAGATTAAGGTGACAGTGATCCGGGAAAAGAGAGCCGTAAATGTAGCTCGTTAATCAGGTAGCCGTTGTTTTAAGAGGGAAATGTATAGAATTTTTATTTTTTAGGGTGCCCTCTTCTATTTTCAGTTTAAATCCCTACCTTTGCCGTCCTTAAATTTAAAGATATGAACGCCATTGCTTTTGTTCATGAGCAGTTGACATCGAAGAGAGAATTCCCGGCTTTTAAAGCAGGAGATAACATAACCGTTAACTATAAAATTATAGAAGGTACCAAAGAAAGAATCCAGTCTTTTAAAGGGGATGTTATCAAGCGCCAGGGAGAAGGGTTCACTGCTACATTCACCGTACGTAAAATCTCCGATGGCGTGGGCGTTGAAAGAACGTTCCCCTATCATTCGCCGAATATTGACTCAGTGGAAGTAAATAAGGCAGGTCGTGTTCGCCGTGCAAAACTTTACTATCTCCGCGAAAGAAGTGGTAAGAGCGCGCGCATCAAGGAGAAGAAAAGAGCTGCCATTTCAAAATAATAGCATCTTATTAACAATATTTCTAGGCTGCCCGAATCCAAAAGGGCAGTCTTTTTTGTATATATATGTATAGGAATTGCTTTAGAATCTTCCTTGTTATCCCAAATGGTTTAACTTCGTCTTATTAATACTTAAATTTAAAATCATGTTATCATCTGAATTACACCCATCACTTCTAATATCAATGCCGGGAGGAAGCGAGTGGATTGTCATTATCCTGGTTGTCTTATTGTTGTTTGGAGGTAAGAAAATACCGGAACTGATGCGCGGGATAGGTAAGGGTATGCGTGAGTTCAATGATGCAAAAAACAATGTATCCAAGGAAATAGAGGAAGGAATGAAGACAAAAGAAGAGAAACCAGCTGCAAATACTACACCCCAGGCCTAACAAGCTAAGAAAAGATCACTAGATACCGTTCATTGTTTTCTTACCAATCAATACAATCATATCATAAAGCATTAATGAGCGGCTCCACTACATGTGTAGAGGCCGCTCATTACTATTTATCAGCCATTCGTGCTAAGCTACGGCTGAATGCGTTTGTGGACATATACGAGGAGGAATTGCTTGAAAGAGCGGCAGCGCTTGATAAAAAGCGGTCGTCCGGTGCCCCTATAGGTAAACTCCACGGAGTTATCACAGGTATTAAAGATGTGATCTGTTATAAAGGCCATAAGGTAACAGCCGCTTCCCGCATACTGCATAAATTTACAGCCACTTATAATGCTACAGCCGTACAGAAGCTGCTTGATGAAGAAGCCCTCATTATCGGAAGCCTGAATTGCGACGAGTTTGCAATGGGCTCCTCCAACGAGAACTCCTTTTACGGGAACGTCTTGAATGCCCTTGATGAAGGCAGGGTACCAGGCGGCTCCTCCGGGGGATCTGCTGTTGCCGTTCAGGCAGGCCTTTGTATGGTGAGTCTTGGAAGCGATACGGGTGGTTCTGTAAGGCAACCGGCTGACTTCTGCGGTATTGTTGGCCTGAAGCCAACTTATGGCCGTATTTCCCGCTATGGGCTGATTGCCTACGCTTCTTCTTTCGACCAGATCGGCATTTTCGCTAATAATGTCCCTGATGTGGCCGCAGTTCTTCAAGTTATTTCAGGAAATGATGATTTCGACAGTACTGCATCGGCAATTTCGCCTGATGAATATACATTCGATACTCCCAGCACCGGCACCTATAAAATAGCTTATTTTAAAGAAGCGCTGGAACATCCCTCCCTTGATCAGGAAATAGCAGGAACTATTAAATCTTTTATAAACAATCTGCCGACTCAACATTTTAAGGTGCGAGCCATCAGCTTCGACTTGCTTGATTATATTGTACCAGCCTATTATGTACTTACTACTGCCGAGGCATCTTCTAATCTTTCGAGGTTTGATGGTGTTCGTTATGGCTATAGAACGAATGACGATATGGCTGATTTAACAGAATTTTATAAGGATACCCGTTCAGCTGGATTTGGTAAAGAAGTAAAACGACGGATCATGCTGGGCAATTTTGTATTAAGCTCGGGCTATTTCGATGCTTACTTCACCCAGGCTCAAAAAGTTCGAAAGCAACTTTCTGATAAAACTGCATTGATTTTCAACGACTTCGATGCTATTCTCCTTCCCACCGTCCCCTCTACTGCATTTAAAATAGGTGAAAAGAAAGACGACCCTATCGCCATGTATCTGGCCGATATTTACACAGTATTTGCCAATTTGACAGGTATTCCTGCCATCTCTATTCCTCTTTTTAGGCACTCCAATGGAATGCCCTTCGGGCTCCAGATTATGACTTACCGATTTTCGGAACTATCTTTGCTTAGTCTATCGCACCAACTCATGAATGTGTCCAGGCAGGACCTTCATCAATCCACCAATCCTTAGCGAAGCCTTAGGGCTTTAAAAACCCAAGGCGTACCAACATGAAAAGCCGTTAATGAATCTGTATTATTAACGAAAACATGTAGAATGAAACAATTAGTACTGGTTTTAATTGCAGCTATTGCAGGATCTTTTTCCCTGCTGGCCCAGCAAGCATCCGTAACTGGTGATTTGCCTTCTGCACAGCCCGTAACGGGCGATTCCCTTAGAGCTCAGGCTTTACGCACAGAAAAGAAAGCAGTTTCTGCTACCAGCCAGGATTATGGATTCAAAGATCTTTTTGTTGGAAATGCAATGCCTGTGGCAGGTCTTGCAGCTCCAAGATTAAATCCAAGGGCTGTTAGCTTCGTGGAAGATTATATTGACCGCAATTCCAAAGATCTCTTTCAACTCAAGGAATGGGGCCTTCCTTTTTTCAATCTTATAGATGGAATAATGGTTCAGAACGGGCTCCCTAGAGAACTCAAGTACCTTGCCATTATTGAGTCCAGGCTCAATGCGGGATCTGTTTCCTGGGCAGGGGCAGTGGGGCCCTGGCAGTTTATGCCCGCTACCGGCATTAGAATGGGCCTTAAGGTAAATCGCTCGGTAGATGAAAGAGTAGATTACGTAAAAAGCACCAACGCTGCAGCAAAATACCTTAAAGAGCTATACAAGGAATTCGGCGACTGGCTGCTTGTAATTGCCGCCTATAATACAGGCCCCGGCAATGTTCAGAAAGCAATTCGTAAAAGTGGCAGCCGTAATTTCTGGGATTTACAGTATCACCTGCCTTCAGAGTCCCGCAATCATGTAAAGAAATTTATTGGAACGCACTATATCTTCGAAGGTCAAGGAGGCATGACTACTCTTACAAAGGCCGAAGCAAGTGCTTTTTACGGACAAAATGGTGTTTACAATATCAACAGGAAACTTGAGCCGGAAGAGCTTAAAAATGCGAAGGCTCAGAAAATCTCTGGTAAATACCAATCGGTGATTATCGCTAAAAATCTAATGATGGATATGGCAGAATTCAACCGCTACAATCCCGAATTCGATAAAGTTATGGCCAGTAACAAAAATTCTTATGAGTTGAATCTGCCGGCGGATAAGATGGAATTGTTCAACTCTAACAGATACCAGATTCTTAATGAATCTATACAGATGATGGTTGCCAACGCCTCAATGATGAAACAAGTCTCTGCCATGCAGTCAAAATCTGTAAGCCCTAAGAAGCAGATTAAAAGATAATCTACCCCCGTTTGGCAAGGTAAATAACAAGAACCGCATCAGCTGGTATAAAACCCCGGCTAACGCGGTTCTTGTTATTTCAGGTATCTCGACTGGAGGCTTGCAGCACTTTTTGAATAGCTGCTGCTTTTAGGAGGCATTCATCATATTCCTTTTCGGCGTCACTGCTGAATGTAATGGCAGATCCTACCTGGTAGGCGA
>JACMJX010000334.1 GCA_014380425.1 Chitinophagaceae bacterium
ATCAGATTGTTTCCGAAAAACTTGTAAGACAAACCGGAGTTCACGAACAGGTCGTCCAGGAAAGTAGTAATTGGCTTTTCCCGAACGTTTACATCGAACTTCTTCTGACCGGGTAATACATCGTCGCTGTATAAAAAAGTGATTCCCGTCTTCTTTTTTACCTCGTAAAAGATCCTCGGCAGATCAGCGTTCTTCAGGCTGATGGTCACATTGGCCTGGCCGAAGCCTCCCGCATGCACATGTAACATCGTAGACAGCAGAATAACCGTGGTTAACTTCATAATTCGCAGCAATTTGGTTAACCTGCGGACAGCAGGTTGCAAATGACGATTGTCATTTTTTTTCATACTTTTATGATTGAGAGTTTTTAAATAAGATGGCGCTCCGTCGAAAGTTTGCCATCCGTTATTTTCTTTCAGGGGAGATGTTTACGGCATCTCCTTTTTCTTTGGGGCGATTGGGTTTACATCATAAGCAATTTTTTAGTTGTCAGCAATCGTTTTGATTTTATTTGGTGGAAATTCGAATCTGGCTTTTATCGATACTATACCTGAACTTATAGTTGCAACTGAATTGTAAAGCGTCCAGCGCCTGAACGATGTTCTGGTTATCGAATTCCCCGGTAAACCGGACCAGGGAACTCGCCTGGTCTGCAAAAAAAATGGTAACTCCATACCACCGTTCCATACGCTTCGATAACTGGGAAAAAGTTTCGCCCTTAAAAATCAGGCGTTCTTTCATCCATGCAATATCTTCCAGTACACTATCTCTTTTGTCTACAATCATGCGGCTGATGGAATACAATTCAGCCTTAGGAGCAGTCTTATTGCCGCTATCGCCGTCGGCCTGTGCACCGGCAGCTCTTTTCACTTTAAGAACTGTTATTTTTTCACTAGGCCGCAGCAGGATTTTTCTCTCCGGATCGTCGTTCGTAGTTAATTCGACAGACCCTTTAACGAGCGCCGTTTCCACACGGTCGTCGTCTGCATAGGCTTTTACATTGAAACTGGTACCAAGTACCTTGATATTTACATTGCCGGCATGAATAATGAACGGATCGTCTGCGTTGTGTTTTACATCGAAAAAAGCTTCTCCCGTGAGGTACACTTCCCGTTTACCCACGAAATCATTGTTATAATCGATTCTGCTGCCCGCATTCAACCATACTTTTGTTCCTTCCGGCAGTACTACGCTTGTTTTGGAGCCGTTACGAGATGTAACCTGGTTAGGACGATCTTCTTCTTTTAGAGGAACCGATATGACGTTTGGTAAATTATAGAAGTAGAAGCTGGTACCGGCGCAGGCCATGATAAGTAAGGATGCCGCGGTATACATCCAGGCTCTTTTAAACCTTTTGTGCGGCTCAGGACGATCGTCGAGTGTGGTTACGTAAAGGTGGCTTTTTTCGGGGAAGAGCGATTGCGAGATGTTTTCCCACTGCTTGTCGATGTCTACCAGCTCCATCCTGGTATTTTGCATTTTTGTGGCCCATAGTGTCCGTAGCGCGTCCTGATCATGTAATGGAGCGGAGGCGTCTTTTAATAACTCTTCCAGCTCCGCTTGTTCTTCGGCAGTTACATCATCCCCCAGTCTTTTAGCAAGCAGTTCCCATAAACGGGATTGGTTATTATCCATTAAACAAGCACTTGTAATGCCATAGACAGTAAAAATATAGCTGCACCCTGAAGCCTTGAGGAAATTATTTTTAAGGCAGGTAGAATTGAACGGCGGTAGACAGCTTTTTGAGGGCGATACCCATTTGGGTTTCCACTGTTTTAACTGAAATATTAAGAATCTGGGCAACTTCCCGGTATTTCAGCTGATCTTCTTTTACAAGAAGGAAAACCAGTTTACACTTGGGAGGCATGGATTGAATGGCGCTATTAATAAGCGCTATCGACTCTGAGGAGATCATCAGCCCTTCTGGTGTTTCTGTATTATAGCTTAGCTCCATCGCTGTAAGATCAGGGTCTGAGAGCGTTTGCAGGGGAAATTTCTTGGTATAATTTATAGCGGTATTCTTTATGGCACTATAAAGATATACCTTGATATTATTTATAGAAGAAAGGCGATCTCTCTGTAGCCACACTTTGGTAAAAACATCCTGAACTACCTCCTCCGCCAATTCCCGCTGGTATACGAAAACTGTCGCAAAGCGAAAGAGTTCCTTGTAAAGAATATAATACAGCTCTTTGAAAGCCACCTGGTCGTCGCTTTCAGATATTCTGACTTGTAAACTTTTTACACGGTAATCAGTCATCTACTTTATATGGCAAGTTAGTAATAGATGTAAAATACTGAAAACCTGTTAAATTCATCAGAAAGATTGCCGATAATTCATTTGTTACCACACTTTCCGCGTTAGGCAGCGTGAAAAATAGATGGTTCCTGCCCTGTTTTCGAAGCAATTCGTATTAAATACTGTTCTTTCTCTTCCTTATGCCGATAAATATTTCTGCTGACCAGGGTTCCTGTCCAAAAAAGTATTATCCGCGGTATGTTAAGAGTATTCTACTCGCTTATAGTGACCAACACTGTTCTTTTAATGTAGTAGCTTGGAGTCCGGTTTTGCTTGCCATTTAATAACAGTATTCCTGTTTTCTTGTTGCTGAATAAGCCAGGAAAAAGAGGAATTTCAACACGTTTTATTTACTTAATAGTTAAATAATTAAGTAGTATGACATATCGATCCTTTAAACGGCTCTATCGATCCTCTGCTATCTTTACCAGGATCTTATAGAATAATCTACGAGCTGTCGCCTTCCGGCTGTTACACAGGAAGCACTAAAACCACTAAGGAGATAACCCTCTACAAATGTAATTGCAGGCTTCAGACTCCCAATGCATTCACCCCTAATGGTGATGGAAGAAACGATCTTTATGTTGCCATCCCTACTACCGGATGCCTGCTGGAGCAATACCAGCTGCGTGTATATAACAGGTACGGCAACTGTGTATTTAGTTCTTCCATGCCATCGCAGCGCTGGGATGGCCGTTTCCGGGGCTCGCCTCAGCCAAATGGAGGGTATGTATTTAGTGTTCAGTACCAGTTTAAAGGTCAGCCCCTGAACTTCTCATCAGGTACACTGCTATTAATACGATAGTTAGACTGCCCGCCTTTTATGGAATAACTACTGTACCTGTTTTAACGGATCTATTCGCATCTCCCAGCGCACCTGTAGCACAACGTAGTGTTCTTGTTTTGCCAGATAATGAAATGAGTTCCTTATTAGTGTATCCTCCTGCCCAGGAGGGGTTATTGAATAATTCACTAGCTGCATAAAGTAACACCTTACTTTTTAACGCCAAAGCCGCTCCCAACTCAATCAACACCTCATCTTTTTGCAACTGATAATACATAACATATTGCTACTCCTGCTATTAAAGTACACATTAGAACTCAATAATGAAAAGCCTTTGCCTCTTAATCTGTTAGATACAGCTTTTGATAAGCGGACGGGCTTAGCCGGTAAAAATTCTTAAATTGTTTATTGAAATTCGAAAGATTATTAAAGCCGCAGTTAAGGCTGATATCCAAAATATTGCTTCCGTTCTCAATCAACAGTTTACTGGCATGATTCAGTCGCACCTCATTTACGTAACTGATAAATCTTTTCCGGGTTCTTCGGCTGAAATATCTAGAAAACGAATTTTCAGCCATATGAGCTACTTCCGCTGCGTCTTTCAGGCTTATGTCTTTATGGAAATTCTTCAGTACATAATTGAGCACCCTATCCATTCTGTCGGTTTCCTTTTCATTAATGCCTGAGCGACTAATTCTTCTTGTTGTTTTTCGTTATGGCTGCGTTGTAACTCAGGCCAGTTTATATGTATGGCATCATCTTGTTTAATGGTAGCATCTTCCCAATTCCAACCTTCAGTAGCCATTATGCTAGATGTGCCGCTAACCATGCCACCTTGAGGCACTGATTGAACAAGCAAAACACCATTA